>JANWZE010000095.1 GCA_025054955.1 Blastocatellia bacterium
GAACAGCCGCGCCGGTGTGTAGCCCAATGCCGTTGATGCTGACGGAGCGTTGAATCGTGGTTTGTCGCGTGATCATCAGATGCTCTCTTGAGCAAGCGATATGCCGAATGCAGTCTGACTGGCATCGCTCTTTGTCAAGCCATTGATCGGCAGGCTGTTGGCTCGGAGTTTGTAGCAACCAGGCGGCGCTCTGATCAAGGCAAATTTTTGTAGAGATGCAACAATGGTGTGGCCGGAATACAACACGTTGAGTCCAGCATGGGAGGTCACGTAGATAGATAATCGGTCAGTTGCTGGCCGAGAGGTATGAGCCGGCCGATATAGCTGTGCTCTTGCAAGTTCGATTATCGGTTGTAAAATCGCTGGCAGCGACAGTGGCAGCGGATGCGGAAGCAGATCGGTGAACCTCCGTCCGATTTGAATCGCTCGTGTTGGAAGGAAAAAATTTCTTGGGGGTGAAGGGAATTTTCGGAGAAATCCCGTCATTGATACAGGGAGCAGTTGGATTAAGGATTGGTTGGGGGGATTAACCTTAAACCACTGATGGCGGCAGCTTGCCTGAGCGTGGGTCAAATAGCGTCGAGAGTGCCGCTGAACGATGTAACGATTGAGCAGCGGTACTTGAGGCGATTGAGGCGATCACCTAAGAGGCGATTGAATCGGGCGTGGCTGCCGGCGTGGGAGGTATTGGAGACTATGGAAAGACCTATTGAAATGTTCGCCCATTCGAAGAATAGCAATGGTTGCTGGCACCGCTTAGATGAGCATTTGAATGCCGTCGCAAAATTAGCCCAAAAGTTCGGTGAAAAATTCGGAGCGGGGGAACTCGCCTACTGGGCTGGACTGTGGCATGATCTGGGAAAGTTCCATCCTGATTTCCAGGCGTACATCGCACACCCGACTGGAAAGCGCGGTCCTGACCATTCGACCGCTGGTGCAGTATGGGCTTGTCATTGTTTTGAACCTCTCGCTTTTCTCGTTGCCGGGCATCACGGCGGCCTTCCATCGTTCACCGATTTGAAAGCTCGGCTCCAAGCGAAAGTCAATGCGCCGATGATTGTTCAAGCATTGGAGAGGGCGCGGGAAGTCTTGCGCACCATCAAGCCTGATCAATCATTGGAGGCCACATCGCCTACGTTCCTTCAGGGTTGCGCCCAGACGCAGAAAGAGCGGGACCAACTCAAGCGGAAACTCGAATTTTTTTTGCGAATGGTGTTCAGCGCGCTCGTGGATGCTGACTTCCTCGATACAGAGCGGCACTTTCACCCAGAGCGATCTCAATTAAGAGGGCAATGGTCTGGATTAGATGATCTCTGGAAACAGTTCGAGGCCGATCAGGACAAGCGGTTTGGTAATCAACCGCCAACGCGATTGAACCGAATTCGCCAGGAGATTTATCAACTCTGCGTCCAAGCTGCTCAGCAGATGCCGGGTATCTTCAGCTTGACTGTTCCGACTGGGAGCGGCAAAACCCGGTCTGGCTTGGCCTTTGCTCTCCAGCACGCCATGCATCACAAGCTAGACCGTGTCATTGTCGCGATCCCTTATACGAGCATCATTGAACAGACTGCCGATGTCTACCGAGAGATCTTCAGCGACGACCTCGTGCTTGAGCATCACAGCGCGGTCATCACTGAACAAGACCTCGCGGACCCGTTGTCGCAAAAAGAGGTATGGTCTCGATTGGCCAGTCAGAACTGGGATGCTCCAATAGTGGTGACGACGACGGTTCAATTGTTTGAAAGTCTCTTTTCCAATCGGCCAAGTGCATGCCGAAAGCTTCACAATATAGCGCGAAGTGTTCTCATTCTTGATGAAGTTCAAACGCTTCCACCGGAGCTGCTCACGCCCATCCTCGATGTCGTTCAAGAGCTGGCCGCGCATTACGACGTCAGCATCGTGCTTTGCACGGCGACACAACCGGCCTTTCAGGATGGGCCGTATCTGAAAGGATTGCAAAACGTGCGAGAGATCATACCTGATCCGTCTCGCTACTTCGACCAATTGAGGCGGGTTGATTACGACTTCGATCACGACAAGCGTTGGACGTGGGAACAAGTAGCGGAGGAGATGAGATCAACCAAGCAGTGCTTGGCCGTCGTCAACACCAAGCGTGATGCTCTTCAGTTGCTCGACGCGTTGAATGATTCAGAGGCATTTCATCTATCAACACTCTTGTGCGGCGCGCACCGACGGGACATTCTCAAAGAAGTGCAACGGCGGCTGAAGGCTGGTGAGCAGTGTCGCTTGGTTTCGACTCAAGTGGTTGAGGCAGGAGTAGACTTGGACTTTCCGGTCGTGTTACGAGCGGTCGGCCCGTTAGATCGGATTGTGCAGGCCGCCGGGCGATGCAATCGAGAGGGGCGACTTGAAGCGGGTCGTGTGGTTGTGTTTTGGCCGGCAGAAGGCGGAACGCCGCCAGGAACATACCGAACGGGAATGGACACAGCGTTGAGTTTGCTGTGCGATCCGATGGCCGATCTTGACGACCCAAATCTCTATCGCACGTATTTCGAACGCTTGTACCAAGCCGTCTCTTTGGACAAGAAGGGAATTCAGAATCTGCGGCAAGCTCTGGACTACCCGGAGGTGGCGCAGCGATTCAGACTGATTGAAGACGATACCGCTCCGGTCATCGTCAGACCGGAGAAGTATCGCCATGAGGTGGACAACCTGCTACACACTCTGCAGGGTGAGGCTGAAGTACCTCGTTGGGTACTGCGGCGTCTCCAGCCGTACATCGTCAACGTTCGATCCCGGCTCATTCCTGAGTATTTCAAAGAGGGATTTCTTCAAGAAATCACCTCTGGTTTGTGGGAATGGCTGGGTAGATATGACAACGTTCGGGGCTTGGTCGCGGCCAACCGCGATCCATCTGAGTTAGTCATTTGATCTCCAACAGGAGGAAAAAACTATGACTGATCATCCACCAGTAGAAGTGAAAGTCTGGGGTGACTTCGCGTGTTTTACAAGGCCGGAGATGAAGGCCGAACGCGTGAGTTACCCCGTCATGACGCCTTCAGCCGCTCGCGGCCTGCTGGAGGCAATTTTTTGGAAGCCCGAAATCCACTGGCAGATTCGGCAGATCGAAGTACTCAAGCCGATCCAATACATCTCGATCATGCGCAACGAGGTCAACAGAAAGGCCAGCATTCAATCGGCTCAGCAATGGGCTAAGTCAGGTGGCGGTTACTTTGCCGACGAAGATCGCGCCCAACGTCACACACTGGCCCTGTACGACGTTGCCTACATCATTCGCGCCGATGTAGTCCTGGCGGCTCACGCGACTGATGATGTGGCCAAGTATCGAGATCAATTCCGGCGGCGTGTCACTCGCGGTCAGTGTTATCATCGGCCCTACTTGGGTTGCCGCGAGTTTGCGGCCTCGTTTAGCGACCCGGATGGAGCTGAGCGGCCGATTGATCTGACCTGCGATCTCGGTCCGATGCTCTTTGATCTTGACTATACACCAGACCGGTCCGGTCGGGGCACACCACATTTCTTCAGCGCCAGACTTGATTGCGGCATTCTGCGAATACCGCCAGAGGAATATCGAAGGAGGATGAGCGATGCTACTGCAACAACTTCGTGATTACTCCGAGCGGTTAGAGCTGCCACCGCCGATGTATCTTAAGACGCCGATCACGTGGCTGATTGAGTTGGATGTGAACGGCAACTTCCGAGGATTTGTAGCGACTGAAGGTAAAGGCGGAAAGAAAGATCGAGGCAAAGAGTATCTGGCTCCTCATGTTGCACGTTCTTCGGGAGTTCGAGCGAAACTTCTGGCGGATACTGGCGAATACGTCCTCGGCATAGCCAGGGAAAAAAGTAGGCCAGAACGGGTCGAGGAGTGCCACAGGGCTTTTGTTGATTTGGTGAGGACGTGCGCAAAGGAAACCAATGAGCCATCGGTTGCTGCTGTTCTCCGGTTTCTCGAAAGTGCTGACCTTAAGGCTCTCCAGCTACCAGGGGATTTCGATCCCGGAGACGTTCTCACCTTTCGCGTGGACGGCGTCATGCCAATTGATTTGCCATCAGTGAAGAACTTTTGGGCCTCGTTCGCCACAGGTCAGCCCGACGATCAATCTGCATCAAAGCCCATGCAGTGCCTCATCTGTGGCGAGCTACGACCCGCCGTCAAGCGACTTCCGATCAAGATCAAACGTATCCCCGGTGGACAAACGTCCGGCATGGCGATCATTTCGGCGAATGTGCCCGCGTTTGAATCCTACGGGCTGGAAGCGTCACTGATTGCGCCGACCTGCCAGGACTGCGGTGAGCGGTTCAGCAAAGCGGCTAATGAGTTGATCGAAAACGAGCAGACACACATCACCATCGGCCCGATTGTATATCTTTTCTGGACGAAGCAGGAGCATACCTTCTCGTTTGCGACGCTGTTGTCATCGCCCGAGCCGGGTGAAGTCAAGGCGCTGATGAGTTCGGCCTTCGGCGGGAAGGAGACAGCGGCACAGTTAGACACGATGCCTTTCTATGCGACTGCCTTTTCAGCCAGCGGCGGGCGCGTCGCAGTGCGCGAGTGGTTGGATACTACCGTCGAAGAAGCCAAGCGGAATCTGGCCCGCTACTTTGCCCTTCAGCGCATTGTGGAGCGTGACGGCACGGAGGGCAAGCCGCTTGGCCTGTATGCACTGGCTTCTTCTACCGTGCGCGACGCCAGCAAAGAACTTCCGCCCAATGTGCCCAAAGCGTTGCTGCATGTCGCGCTCAAAGGTGGTCCATTGCCAATGTGGTTGCTGTTTCAAGCGGTCAAACGCAATCGCGCCGAACAGGGCATCACACGCCCTCGGGCGGCGCTCATTAAGATGGTTTTACGTTCACAGCAAGATTCTGACCCAATGGAGGAAACTATGATTGAACTGGACACCAGCAATCGAAATCCGGCGTACTTGTGCGGGCGGCTGCTTGCCTTGCTCGAAGCTGTGCAGCGAGCCGCTATTCCTGGAGCAAACACGACGATCACAGATCGGTTCTTTGGCACGGCTTCCTCTGCGCCCGCTTCCGTCTTCGGTCGGCTACTGCGGGGCGCGCAAGCTCATCTGGGCAAGCTCCGCCGGGAGAAACCCGGTACTCACGAAGCACTCCAACGCAAGTTAGAAGAAGTACAGGCCGGACTGACAACATTTCCCAAAACGCTCACGTTGGAAGAGCAAGGGCTTTTCAGTCTCGGCTATTACCATCAACGAGCTGCTGATCGTGCTGCCGCCATCGCTTACAAACAATCTCAACAAAAGGAAACTGCTTAACTCAAATCTCAGTAATCAGGAGGAAATCGCGATGACAAACGAAATCTATACTGATCCCAAACGACGCCATGACTTTGTGCTTCTCTTCGATGTAACCGACGGCAATCCCAACGGCGACCCGGATGCGGGCAACTTACCTCGCGTAGACCCGGAGACTATGCAAGGACTGGTGACTGATGTGTGTCTCAAACGCAAGGTCCGAAACTATGTACTTACTACCAAGCGGACAGAGAGCGCACCAATGCCCGGCTACGATATCTATGTCAAAGAACGAGGTGTTTTGAATCGAGAGCATCAGCGCGCCTACAGTGCCCGCAATATCGAAGTTGGCGAGCCTGCGTCCCTTCTTGTTCCACAAGACTTGGTGCCAGTGTTTGCGCCAAATGGAGAGCCGGTTGACTTGCCCGAAGGCTTCACTCTGAAAGAGGGTGAAGGTGATGGTACGTGGACTTTAAACTACTCGGGGCTTCTCGATGCGGGCGAACAGAAAGAGGCGATGAAACAGATCGAGGAAAGCCTCGGCAAGAAAGGCAAAGATTTTGCCTCAAAGGTCGTCAAGAGCGCCAAGAGCCGTAAGCCCACGGCCGAAGAGGTAGACTCAGCTCAAAGCTGGATGTGTCAACAATACTTTGACATTCGAGCGTTTGGTGCCGTGATGTCTACCGGGATAAACTGTGGTCAGGTCAGAGGCCCTATTCAACTGACTTTTGCTCGTTCCGTTGATCCGGTCGTGCCGTTAGATCTTTCAATTACACGGGTTGCCGTGACTAGGGAAGAAGACGCCGCCAAGGAAAGGGAGATGGGGCGAAAAGCGTTGGTACCCTATGGCCTCTACATTGGCTATGGCTTCGTCAATCCTCATTTCGCGGCGCAGACTGGATTATCCGAGGAAGATTTGTCCCTGCTTTGGGAGGCGCTCCAGCGTATGTGGGACCTGGATCGCTCGGCAAGTCGTGGCCTGATGGCGTGTCGGGGACTTTATGTGTTTACTCACGAAAACGCGAAAGGCAACGCACCAGCCCACAAGCTGTTTGAGCGAATCAGAGTTCAGCGCAAAGCTGGCGTCGAGGCCCCCCGGCAGTTCTCTGATTACATCGTCACCATCGCTGACAAAGACTTGCCGCCGGGTGTCACGCTGAAAGCACTGGTGGAGTAGCCCTATGCCGGATAGATCGGATCAAATCTGGGCTGACTCTGAACTGGTGATGATCTCCGCGCTGGAGCATTACTCGTATTGCCCGCGCCAGTGCGCGTTGATCCATCTGGAGCAGACATTCGATGAGAACCTCTACACCATTCGAGGCCAACTTCTGCACGAACGCGTAGACGAACCTGCAAGCGAGCTTCATGGGGAGGTAAGAATCGAACGCGCGCTGCCACTGTGGTCTAAGCGACTTGGACTTGTCGGAAAAGCCGATGTCGTTGAGTTCCACCCGACGCCCGGCAGTGGGCGAGAATTGAAACCCTATCCCGTCGAGTACAAAGTCGGACCGCGTCGCAAATGGGGTCATGATGATCTCCAACTTTGCGCGCAGGCGATCTGTCTGGAAGAGATGACCGGCCAATCTGTCCCGTGCGGCGCGGTCTATCACCACGGTTCGCGCAAACGCCGAGAGGTGGTATTCGACGAGCCGTTGCGACAGCGCGTGATAGAAACGGTGGCCGCTGTTCGTCAGATGTTGGCTACAGAGACGCTGCCACCCGCCGTCAACGATGCCCGCTGCGAACATTGCTCGCTCAAGGAGTCCTGTCTGCCGAAAGTGGTTGGAGAAGCTGCGCGGCTACAGGCGATCCGGTTATCTCTGTTTCGCGCAAACGACTCAACGTGAGACGCAAGCGAATTCTTCATGTGCGATTGCGTGCCACGATGCGTGAAAACGTGGGAGCGCCCGCTTCGAGTGGGCTCAAGCGAGCACACCCCGCAGGCGTGCGCTCCCAGCGATTTTCACGTGAATCGCTCATGAGCACCGCGCTCGCCACGAAGCGTGAATTGGCTATTCAAGGGAGAAAGCGCCGTCGCCGCTTCGCTCTGTCGGCGCACTCCAAGATAAAGTCACGAATCGCCCATGAGCACCGCGCTCGCCACGAAGGATGAAAATACAATTCTTTCGTGAGCTTCGTGTGTTTTGTGGGCTCTTTTCACAGCAATCACTCATGGGCAATGAGCCCACAACGAACGATGAAAATTCCATTTTGATGGGAGAACAATCATGTATCAACTCTTGAACACGCTCTATGTGACAACGGACAAAGCCTATTTGCGACTCGATCATGAAACGCTAAAGGTGGACGTGGAGGGAACGACCAAACTCCAGGTGCCCCTACACCATTTAGGCGGGATCGTCTGTTTTGGCAACGTGCTCGTCAGCCCGTTTCTACTGCACCGTTGTGCTGAAGATGGCCGCGCCGTTGTTTTCTTGGATCATCACGGTCAGTTTAAAGCACGCCTCGAAGGGCCTGTATCAGGCAACGTGCTGCTTCGGCGTGCCCAGCATCTAGCTGTGAGTGACTCCATCAAGCCACCGTTGATTGCTCGGAACATCGTGGCGGGGAAAATCCAAAATGCCCGCCAGATCGTTCTCAGAGCGGCTCGGGAAACCGATAATCCGGAAGACATAGCCTTCTTCACTGAATGCGCCAATACGTTGCTTGGCTTATTGGCCAGCCTGGAAAGTAGCACGGAGCTTGAGCAGATGCGGGGAATCGAAGGGAATGCGGCACGGGCTTACTTCAGCGTGCTGGGTCGGATGGTGAGAGTGGATCGGGAAGCATTTGGAATGAACGGTCGAAGCCGGCGTCCCCCGCTCGACCGGATGAACGCGCTCTTGTCGTTTCTCTACACCTTGCTACTGAGCGATTGTGTGGCTGCTGCGGAAGCAGTAGGTTTAGACCCACAAATTGGTTTTTTGCATGCTCTGCGGCCGGGACGCCCGGCCTTGGGCCTTGATCTGATGGAAGAGCTTCGCGCGGTGTTAGCCGACCGCCTGGCATTGACGCTCATCAACCGCCAGCAAATCACCCGGGATGATTTTCACCAGAGACCGGGTGGGGCGGTGCTTCTAGAAGACGAGGCTCGCAAGACGGTTGTCGTTGCTTACCAGAAACGTAAGCAAGATGAAGTTCAACACCCCGTGCTTGGACAGAAGGTCCCATTCGGTTTGGTTCCTCATATCCAGGCGCGGCTTCTGGCTCGTTATCTTCGAGGCGATTTGTCAATCTATCCACCATTTCTGTATCGGTAACGCTCGCCGTTCGAGCGGTGCCAGGAGGATCCTATGGACGTGCTCGTGGCTTATGACGTGGCAACAGATACCAAAGCAGGAGAGCGCCGCCTTCGTCAGGTCGCGCAAATTTGCAAAGACTTCGGTCAACGAGTGCAGAAATCGGTGTTCGAGTGTTCAGTCAATGACATGCAACTTGAGCAGCTCCGACATCGCTTGCTTCAGTGCATGGATCAGCAAAAAGATAGCCTGCGGATTTATAGACTTGTGGAGCCCAGGGAACGCTATGTCGAGGTGTATGGTAAAAGCGATTACGTGGATTTCGACGCCCCGCTTGTGGTCTGAAAACAGATTGAGCAACCTCATCACTTACTACCCCGCTCTCAAGCTAGGCGAGGATTAAAACGGTGTGTGGCTACCTCACAGACAAAGCTGCGCGAACCTGTCGCGGCACTAGAAACCGTAGGGGGATCGCGTTGCGCCCAATCTATTATGTTGGCTGGATTTTTGCAAAACCTGTGGCTCGTTACAAGCGGTATTGGTTGGGTTGGAGACCAGGTTCGCGCTCGACCTTCCCCTACTCGTTAGAACTTCAGGATTTAGATATTGTACGGTAGCGCCCGACGCATGAGTCGGGCGAGGATTGAAACAGCGGCTGCCACACAAGCTCACGCGAACGTGGATGTAGCGCCCGACGCATGAGTC
>JANWZE010000096.1 GCA_025054955.1 Blastocatellia bacterium
GTGCACCCGGCATGACCCGCCACGAAGCCGCCGTTCACATCCTCAACACTGTCCTTCTGCCTGCCATGAAGGAAGTCGGCGACAAATTCGGCGCAGGCGAACTGATTTTGCCGTTCGTTCTGCAATCGGCAGAGGTGATGAAAAAAGCCGTCGCCCATCTGGAAAACTATTTGGAAAAGGTAGAAGGCGTCACCAAAGGCACAGTTGTCCTTGCCACCGTATATGGCGATGTCCATGACATCGGCAAAAACCTGGTCAAAACCATACTGGTCAACAACGGCTACACCGTGATTGATTTGGGCAAACAAGTGCCGGCCGAGACCATCATCAGCAAAGCGGTCGAAGTAGATGCCACCGCTATCGGCTTGAGCGCCTTACTGGTCAGCACATCCAAACAAATGCCACTCATCGTCAACGAACTGTACCGACGCGGGTTAAAATTCCCTGTGTTGATAGGCGGTGCGGCCATCAACCGCCGCTTTGGCCGCAGAATCCTGCAAACCGAGAGCGGTGACTACTATGAACCGGGTGTTTTCTACTGCAAAGATGCTTTCGAAGGCCTGGAAACGATGGATATGCTCATTGACGAGGTCAAGCGTCAGGAGCTATTGAAGCGCATCCGGGCTGAGGCAGACTTGGAATTGGGCCGCAGTGTACTCTCCCAACCCACGATCTGGGTTCGCAAACGTTCCCCAGTCGTTCCGCAACCGATTACGCTTCCACCTGGTGTTGCTTTTGGGTGGCGCGTGGTTCGTGCGATGCCGTTGGAGATTGTCTTCCAACATCTGAACATCAACGAACTCTATCGCCTTTCATGGGGCGCAAAGAACGCCCATGGTGCTGAATGGGAAAAACTCAAAGCCGAATTCGATGCCCGCTTGGAACGTATGAAGCGTGAAGCTCTGAAAACCGGCTGGCTCAAACCGCAAGGTATCTACGGCTATTTCCCCTGTCAGGCTGAGGGAGATGACTTGATCATCTATGACCCAACCAGCTTGGCTCTTCCTCCACGACCTCTCACGCGCTTCACTTTCCCGCGTCAGCCTTCTGACGAACATTTGTGCCTAGCGGATTACTTTGCCCCGGTCGAATCGGGAGTGTTTGATGTTGTTGCTTTCCAGGTCGTCACTGTTGGACAGAGTGCTACCGAAAAGTTCGATGCCCTTCAATCTTCTAATCACTACACGGAAGCTTATTTCGTGCATGGACTGGCCGTCCAGACTGCTGAGGCCACTGCTGAATACTTGCATCGCCACATCCGCCGTGAGTTGGGATTAGCCGAAGGACAAGGCAAACGTTACTCGTGGGGTTACCCGGCCATCCCTGACCTCGAAGATCATCGTAAAGTTTTTGACTTGCTCCCTGCCGAGCAGGAACTGGGTATGAGCCTCAGTCCGGCCTATCAGTTAATCCCTGAACAATCCACTGCGGCGATTATTGTGCATCACCCACAAGCAAAGTATTACTCAGTCGGTGAGAGCCGAGTAGAACAATTGATAAAGTAAGACAAGATGGTCTGGTCCGCAGTTTGTATATTAGGACGAAGATCGAATAAGTAATCATGAATACATTTTTGTCTCTCTTTTCCTCTTCCATTCCCCTCCTCGCCGATGGTGCAATGGGAACCCTCTTGCATGCGCAAGGTGTAGAACATACGCGCTGTTTTGATGAGCTCAACGTGACTGATCCGGGTCGCGTTGTCGCCATTCATCGGCAGTATATCGAGGCCGGGGCGCAAATCATCCTGACCAACACCTTCGGCGCAAATCGCTATAAATTGCGCAAACATGGTCTTGAAGCTCAGTTGGATGCGATCAACCGAGCTGGAGTGGAGATTGCACGTCGTGTTGTAGCCGAGAGCGGCAAGCCGGTCTTCGTGGCCGGCGATATTGGTCCACTTGGCGTGCGCATTGCTCCTTATGGGCGGGTTCAGCCGATGGAGGCGCGTGAGGCCTTTCTGGAACAGGCGCGCGCCCTCGCTGCTGCTGGGGTTGATTTGTTCGTCATCGAAACCATGACCGATTTACGCGAAACCATTGAGGCTATTCGTGCTGTTCGGACTTTTGACGGGATTCCCGTTGTTGCGACTATGACCTTTACTCGCGATGACCGCACTTTGCTTGGCGATGATCCGATCAAAGTGGCACAGGTCTTAGCCGAAGCTGGTGCGGATGTCATCGGTGTTAACTGCTCCAGTGGTCCAGCGCAGATC
>JANWZE010000097.1 GCA_025054955.1 Blastocatellia bacterium
ACGTGTGGGATTGATCACCTCGAGCGCTTCATCAACGGAAGCATTCTCGTGAATGACTTTGAGGAATGCCTTGACCATGCCCGGTGGATTGGCATGTGTCCAGATGTGCGGCCCGATAGCGATGCCGACAGCGCCGGCTTCTAATCCAGCTTTCACCCGCTCCAGCGGCTCGCGCTCGGTCGCATCTGGCCTGATGTGCCCGCCTAGCAGCACAATCGGGCAGTAACAATTCTGGGTGACTTCTCTGAAGCTTTGCACGTCGCCGGTGTAGGGCGCTTTGATCAGATCGGCGCCCAATTCAGCGGCAATCCGTGCAGCCAGCCGAATGTTAGTTGGCGTATGCAACTCTGGGTGTTCAAATCCACCGGGCAACACTTCAACCAACAACGGCACCTTCCATCGCGCGCAGTCAGCAGCAACCGTGGCGACATTGCGTGCCGTGACATCTTCGTAGCGAAAGCCGGGGAAGAACATCACGGCTACGCCGTCAGCGCCTAATGCCAATGCCTGTTCCACAGAATAAAGCAGATCAAATCGGCCCGGCCCGCCCGGAATCTCCGTCGGTCCGCCATCGAGCCGCACAAGCACGCCGGACGATTGAAAACTTTCGGGAAAAGCTTGGAGCATGCCGAACGTTGTCAAAAACGCATCGGCTCCGGCATGCGCCATCGCGGCAATGACACTGGTCGGATCAGCAATTGCCGGGAACACATTCGTGTAAAGCGATTGGTCCATGGTGACGATGAGCGAGCGGCCATCCTCGCCGAGGATCCGTCGCAGCCGACGTTTGCCAAAGAGCCCTGTTGACACAATAGCGCCTCCAGTCTGTCTGTGAGAGCGGCACAGAGGCTACAGACAAGTCACTTACAGCAGCCCGTCACTTGCTGCGCCTCTGTGCGCTGCCGGTGAGAGTTGAAATCGTTATCAGAAGGAATACCGCAACGAGAACTGAATCTGTCGCGGCGTGGTCGCTTCTGTAATCACGCCAAAGTTGGGCGTGCCAAAAATCAAACCTGGATTACGGAAATTGGGATGGTTGAACAGATTAAAGAAGTCGGCGCGAAAATGAATCGAATGCCGTTCGGCAAATCGAAAAGCTTTTTCCAACGACAGGTCAATGTTTTCAAACTCTGGCCCGTCCACGATGTTGCGACCGGCGTTGCCCAGGATCGTGTAGCTCATGTTGGGTCCATCAACGAACCGGAGAGGGAGAATGAAGCAACTGGTGTTAAACCATCGCTCAGGCCGACGACCGCCGGGCACTTTGTTGGGATTACAGATCAGATCAGGTCGTTGGATGGTTGAGCCTTTGTTGGTGCCGGCATCGGCTTCACTGACGGACGAGCGACCGGAGAGCGGCACACCCGATTGCAACGTGAGGATACCACTCATTTGCCATCCACCGATGAACCAACTGGCCGGCCCTTGTTGCACCCAACGCCGCCCTTTGCCAAACGGCAACTCCCAGATGCCACTCAACACGAAGCGATGGCGCGTGTCGAAGTCTGAGCGACCTCGATCCAGGTCCAGGTTGAAATTGTCCATCGCTTGCGTCGGATTGCTTCTGGTTTCATTCAGTGAGGAAGCCGTATCGAGCGACTTGGAAAACGTATAGCCAGCGGTGAATGCTAGCCCCTGGCTAAATCGCTTCTCCAGCCGGGCAATCATCCCGTGGTAGTCTGAATCACCATCACCGGTGCGATAAAAAGCTGAGCCTCCCGGTTTGAGTCGTTGTCCGCGTCGGCCGCTTGGGCCGGTGCAGTTGATCACTCGCGGATTGGTCGGACTCGGCGTTCCCACACACGGCACATTCGGTACACCCTGATTAAACTCGGCGCGACGCAACAGCTTGATCGCTCGTGAGCCGGAATACGCGACCGAGAAAACCAGATTCGCCGACAGCTCATGTTGAATATCAAGCGAGTATTGATAGATGTCCGCATTTCTGATCTCAGGGTTGTAGGTCACCGGGAAAGCGCCGAAATTTCCGGTGGTGAAGGCCGTCTCATAAGTGAGCGGCTGGAAGCCGGGCACCCCAAACCGCGCTAGGTCCAGTCCAAACAAGTGAAACGTGATCGGCGGCACTTGAATGTCTGAGGTCACACCCAGGTTGATGATGCCGACATACGTGCCCACACCGGCACGCAACACCGTCTTGCCGGACCCAAACAGGTCCCAGGCGAGACCAAAGCGCGGTTGGATGTTGCTATAGTCGGGCTTCAATAACGACAGTGGTAAGCCAGCCTCTTGGTTGGTGACGAAGGTCAAGTTCGGTACAACCCTTCGAATCAGCGGATTGGCAAGCAGCTCCGGCTTGATCCGTCCGCCGGGCGCAGAGACAATCACGCGATTGCCGTTGGCCGGGTCCAAAATGGCTGCCTCGCCATCTTGATCAGTAGGCCCTGTATAGAACTCTTCACGCACACCGAAGTTCAATGTCAGCCGCCGATTCACACGAAACTCGTCGTTGAAATAGAATCCCCAGTAGTTGAGTCGCATGTTATCGGCGCCGCGACCCGCTGTGTAAAACGACAACCAGGGCCGTCCCAAGAGGAAATCGGCAAACGCCATGCCGCTGTTAAAATCAAACTGGAAGAGACTGCCTGTTGCGGCCGTCGGCGTATCGCCCTGGAAGGAGAAAGTCCCATTGGAGAAGATTTCGACCGTATTGCGGTTCTTGATGTAGCGATAATCCACGCCGTATTTGATGGTGTGACGGCCGCGTGTCCACACCATGTTGTCAACAAACTGAAAGATGTCACTGTTGCGCAAGTTGGGCACGAACACGTCGGAGTCGCCCAGATCAGCAAATCCAGCACCGATAGCGAACGATGGCATTGCCGTATTGGAGCTGCCCGGCGTGCGATTGGGTAAAAACTGATTGAGAAATCCCGAATCCTTATTGACGTGCTCACGCTGCCCACGAAACCGGTTGTAGCCAAAGCGAAATTCATTGACGACGGCCGGCGAGACCACTGAGGTTAAGCCGATGGCCAGGTTTTGACCTGCATCATTCCGATTCGTCCCGAATCCCGATGGTGGCGGCGGATTCGACTCAAACAAATTACCGACGAAGTCATCGAGAATTTCCGAATCCAGAAAACTGTACCGGCCAAACAACGAATGGTTTGTCGTCATCTGGTGGTCAATACGAATGTTGAACTGATCGGCCGTAGTCGGCTCTCGACCGACGTTCAGATGGTTGAAGCCGGGCTGCGTTGTCCCAAAATTAGGCAGCGGCATGCGATCCAGCACAGCGCGCGCCAGCGGGTGAATGCGATTGGCCGGAATGATGTTATTGGGAAACCGAACGCAGGCAAACGGGCATGTCGCCGGATCATAGATCGTGCGGTAGGGCTGGCCGGTGAGCGGGTTAATCCCGGAAAAGTCTCCACGCCGTTCGCTGGCCGTCGGCAAGCGGGTCACGTTGGTCGGTGAAAAGACCTCGCGCAACCCTTCGTAGTGACCGAAGAAAAAGGCGCGATCCTTGACAATCGGCCCATGCAGCGCAAAGCCAAACTGATTGCGCTTAAACGGCGGAATGTCGCGCTTGGGATCGTCGAAAAAGTTCTTGGCGTCGAGCTTGTCGTTGCGCAAGTACTCGTAGACGGTCCCATGGAATTCATTGGTGCCGGACTTCGTGGTGATGGTCACCTGCCCGCCGCCGAACAAACCGGCTTCGGCAGAATAACTGTTTTGCAGCACCTTGAATTCCTGAATCGCATCGGGCGCCGGATTGATGTTCACCACGAGAATAGACGGCTCTTGAATCGTCACGCCATCCAGCGAGAACACATTGCGATCATCGCGCTGACCGTTAGAAGAAAAACCTAACCGCCCCCCGGCGGTATTCCACTGCTCGGTCGTGCCACCTTGAGGCGCGACGGTCGCGCCGGCAACAATCAACGCCAACTGAATGAAGTTGCGCCCATTCAGCGGCAACTGCTCGACACGACGATTGTCAATCACATCGCCCAACGTCGCCGAGCGTGATTCAACCAGCGGCGCTTGTGCTGTGACTGTCTCTTGCTCGACAACGCCGGAGACGCTCAGTTCAATGTCAACGCGGGCGATTTGATCAATCTCCAGCACGATGCCTGTCAGGACCTTTCGTGCGAAACCCGGCGCTTCCGTGGTAATCCGGTAGCGGCCGACCGGAAGCAGCCGAAATGTGTAAAATCCTGCGCTGTTGGTTGTGGTCTTCCGCTGGAGGCCAGTGGCTTCATTCTCCAGCGTCACAGCGGCGCCAACAACCACGGCGTTTTGAGGATCGGTCACCACGCCCTCGATATTCGCCACGAACTCTTGTGCAGCAGCTCGGTAGGCGGCCACCGAGCCGAGACATGGCAGCCCGAACAACAGGAGGGCAAGACAACCGACAACGAATGGAGCGGTGCTTCTTCTTTGCAACATGACAACCTCCTTCAGGTGTGAGTGATTTTTCAGAATGGTGGGAAATATCGGCATGAAGACGGCGGCAGCTCGGTTAGTAACACACTGTGTCAGGATGTCAGGATGAAAAGTGCGGCATGACGTAGCGCGCGAACAATTCCAATGTCCTGATCACCTTATGATGTGATAGGCCGCCGAAATTGACCAGCAGCTTGAAATAGGTCATCCCTAACTCGTGTTTCAATGCGCGAACGCGAGTGAGGCATACTTCGGGATCACCAAACGCCTGTGCTTCGTCAGCAAACAGTTGATCGAACGTCAAACTTTCCAGCCGGCTTCTGTGTTGCCGGTAGTGCTTGTAATCTTCAGCCTGACTAGCTTCGCCGCCGGCGGCGACGGCCTCCGTCAGCGTGCGAATATAGCGCATGATGCACGGCTCGACATCAGCTTTGGCCTGCTCGTTGGTCTCGGCCAACAGACCGATGCTGGTGACAGAGACCTCGAACTCATCGGGGTTTCGACCACTCTCTTGCAACGCGCGCCGGTATGTCTGCAAGTTCGCTTTCGTCCCAGCGATGCCAGCCAGATAGGGCACCGTCATGATGTGGTAACCGCGCTTGCCAATGTACTCAAATGAAGCGGGCGTCAGTTGCGCCGCCGCCCACATCGGCGGACGCGGTTTCTGTTTCGGCTTGGGCAAAACAGGTAGATCACGAACGCGGAAAAACCGACCCTCAAAATTTACCGCCTCCTGCGTCCACGCCTGCTCGATCACTTCAAGCCCTTCGCTGAATCGCCCGCTGCTTTCATCCATCGAGACGTTCAGGTTGTCATACTCATATCGCAGGAACGCGCGTCCGGCGCCGAATTCTAGTCGTCCGTCCGAGAGGTTATCCACCATGGCATAATCTTCGGCCAAACGAATCGGGTTGTGCAGCGGAACCAAAACAACACCCGTCCCCAAACGAATTCGTTTCGTTCGTTGCGCCACCGCCGCTAGAAATACCGACGGCGATGGGAAAATGCCACCATAGTTGGTGAAGTGATGCTCTGTGATCCAGACGCTATCAAATCCTAACTGCTCGGCATAGACAATCTGTGCCAGCATCTCTTCATACAGGCGGTCTGCCGAGCCATGAATCTCCGGGTGATAATCTGTCAGATAAAGCAGGCCAAATTTCATCATCGTCTCCTTCGAGAATGTGACACAGGCGTTCCCGCCTGTGTTTTCATCGTTTCTGGGCGTCGTCCGGACGACATAAACAACTCCTCTGAAAATGACATTTGAGCGATTCCTCGGAAACACCACTGATGAACACAGATGGACAATACCAATTGCGGGTTGAAGAATTGGGTCCTATCCGCACAGACGCATTCTACGCGGGGGCCCACAGCGAGGCCCCCATACAGGCCTCCCTGCCTGCCTGCTTTCCTGGCAAAAACGCGAGCCCAGAGCCACCCTGTACGGACGGCTCGCCGTGGCCGCCCGACTCCTCTGCTAATAACCATTTTCATGGTTCGTGGCGAGCGCGGCGCTCATGAGCGATTGCTGACTTTATCTTGGAGTGCGCCGGCAGAGCCAAGCGGCGACGGCGCTTTCCGTCCCAACACTCCGCACCAGGCCAAAGCGGCGTCGCGCCCTGCGGGCTTGCCGCCGCACTCCAAAACGCATGCTCCTCTGAAAAGCCCCGGGAGCGCACGCCTCTAGCGTGCCCGCCTGAG
>JANWZE010000098.1 GCA_025054955.1 Blastocatellia bacterium
TCAAAATCTACGGGATGGTTGTGACCGTGCGCCACGATCCATTTGTAGAGCTCGGGCTTTCGACGCAACAGTCGCGCCGCAGCTCGTTCTTGATTCATTTCAACGGTAGAGTAGGGATTCCAGTGGAAGTGATTAAACAACTCGCCATCTGTTCGACCAAACGCCAAAATCCCCTGCTCACTGGCAAATGCCCCGTGATTGATATATGCCGGGCGCCAGAAGTAGCCGCCGGTCGGCAAATAGCCAAATTGCATCATCCACGATGTGCCCCAGATGTGATAGGCCTCTTCAGCGCAATCATGGTATGAGATGTTGTCTTGGAAAAATCCCGGAACCATGCAATAGAGAAATGAGAGGGCATGAGTCCGTTCATCCATGCGAAGGATTTTCAGATAACATCCAGGGGCTGTCGCCGGAAAGAGCGTCGGCTCGCGCCAGAAAAGATCATCGTAGGCGTTGACCTGAATCAGTCCTGAGCGGTTGGCAGCGTCGTGGTCTTGATCTGATTCTTCAAAATTAGGCTCCGTCTGGTTGTACATCAGCAGCGCCAGACATCCTGTTTTCGTGGAGATTTCCGGCATGGCTACGCCGGCGGGGATGAAGAAGTAATACCCTGGGCCGCACATCCGCTCGCCGACACGCAGCCCACCTTCCATAATCAGCAACTCAATGTCGGAATAACTAAATCCGGGCGGCTGCTTGTAACCAGCGTCGAATTGCACCGTCATGGTGCACGCGCCTGTGTCTTTATCAATGCTCAACATCTTGTAGTGCATCCCTGGAGGGAATCCGGGCAATGTCATTTTTTTGAATGATACATCACGATCGCAAAACGGTTCGATATGTGGTCGTGCCATAGTTGCTCCTTTTCAGTCCGCAGAGCGCGCGGCAGACACAGAGAGAAAGAGACTCGCTCATCTGAAACGTTTCACATTCACTCTGGGTGACGCGCTCATGCTCATGGGTGAATCGTGTGAAGTGAGGCATCGAGCGTTACTCGACGTTTCCTCAGCTCATTGTTGATCTGTTCTGATGTTGCTTAATACACCACACGGATTTTCTTCTTCGGCTTGGGCGGGATTTCTTCCGGTTTGATCTTGCGCCGATTATCCCAATGAACGTTGAATCCTCGCGTCTGAATGCGCTCGAAGAATTCAGCAATCCACTTCTCACGCTGTGGGCTGAGCGCATCCATCTCAGCGACAATCCGCTTGTACTTCTCTTGTTGCTCCTTAAGCTCTTGCTTGAGCCACGCCTTGACTGCCTGAGTTCGTTTGGGCTTGGGAATTGTTGCCATTATGACCTCCTTAACAAGAATTGTTGTTGAGAAAATTTGTGCACGTGAGTGAACTGGCTGCCGGATTTACCTTTTGGAGTACGCCGGCAAAGCCAGAGCGGCGACGGCGCTCTTTTGGAGTGCGCCGGCAAAGCCAGAGCGGCGACGGCGCTTTCTGTCCAGGCGCTCCGCGCCAAGGCAAAGCGGCGTCGCGCCCCGCAGGCTTGCAAACAGACTGCAAAGCGGCGACGGCGCTTCTTTGGAGTGCGCCGGCAAAGCCAGAGCGGCGACGGCGCTTTCTCCCCACGCGCTCCGCGCCAACGCAAAGCCGCGTCGCGCCCTGCGGGCTTGCCGCCGCACTCCAAACCGCATGCTCATATCGGATTTCGATATTCGGGCTGCCGTGCTGGTGGCACCCGCTTCAAACCCACTGCTCCAGCCGGTAGACACGAACAGCATTCTCGTAGAGCAACTTCTGCTTGACCGATTCCTTCAATTCAAGCTCGTTGATTTCTTTGATCGCCCGCTCAAATTCGATGACAGGCCAATCAGTGCCAAACAACACCTTATCCTGACCACGGCCGTTGATGAATCGAATCAACGATGGGTCCCAATAACGGGGCGCATGGGCATCCGTGCCGATATAGACATTCGGATGTTTCCAGGCAACAGCGATCATTTCTTCTGTCCACGGGTAGCCAATGTGAATGCCGATGATGGTCAATTCAGGGAAATCAATCGCCACGCGATCCAACGTGATGGGACGCGCGACAGTGGGCAAAAATTGTTGAGCCGAATGGCCGACCTGAATTTGAATCGGCACGCCCAGCTCGGCGCACTTGGCATAAAACGGATAATAAGCGCGATCATCGGGCGGGGCGCCATACCAATGAGGATAAACGTGCGCGCCCACGAATCCCAGTTCGCGCACGCAGTAATCCAGTTTCTTCAGCCACGTCATGATCTGGTACGGATTGATTCCAATCAGTCCTTTGAACCGCTTGGGATGTTGCTCAATAACTTGCTGGATCAGCCAATACGGTTTCTCAAAAAACTCATCTGAGCCGGGCTTGCCGCCTGTTGTTGCCACCAGCAAGCCTTTCTCGATGCCGGCAGCATCCATGCGTCGCAGTTGTTCCTCCAGCGGAATGCCGGCTTTGGTCTGTTCGTAAATCTTGACCCACTTCCAAAAGATGTCGAGCTTGCTCGGATAGTTTTTAGTGACTTCCTCTGTCCACAGATTCACAACGATGTCAATGATGGGCATCAGGCATCTCCCTAAATTTTTCGAGCTCGATCCTGCCAGTATGGTTCGCGCAAGACCCGCCGGAGCACCTTGCCGGTGAGGTTTCGCGGCAAGCGGTCAATGAAATCAACCGATTTGGGGCACTTGTAACCGGCCAGTCTCTCCTTGCAAAACGTGATCAGTTCATCTTCGCCGAGCGACATGCCCGGTTTGACAACGACGACCGCTTTGACGGCCTCGCCCCATACTTCGTGAGGAACGCCAATGACAGCGCACTCCAACACGGCTGGGTGCTGATAAATGATTCGCTCCACTTCTGTCGGATAGACGTTGAGCGCGCCGCTGACGATCATGTCGTGTTTGCGATCCACCAGATAGATGTAGCCGTCCTCATCAATAGTGGCCAAGTCGCCGGTATAGACCCAGCCGTCTCGCAGAGCCTCGGCCGTGGCTGTAGGATTATTCCAGTAGCCGACCATATTGCCTTCGGTGTAGACGGCGACTTCACCGACATTGCCCGGTTCGACATCCGTCCCATCGGGATTGACGACGCGCACACCAACATTGCACTGAGGCCGCCCGCACGAGCTCAGGAGCTTGGCCCAGCGTTCGTCCTGCAATGCTAGCCGATGCTCATCCGGTTCCAAGACTGTGCCGGCGCATCCTGTTTCTGATGTGGCGTATGTTTGTCGAAAGTCACAGCGAAACACTTGCGAGGCTCGCCGCAGAACAGGCTCCGGCATCGGCGCGCCGCCATAGAGCAAGACCTTCAGGCTCGATAGATCATAGCGATCAATATCGTCGCGCATGCTCAGCATTTGAATCGTCGTCGGAACCAGGTTCGTGAACGTGATGCGTTCTTGTTGAATCGTCGCCAGCGCTCGCTCCGGCTCGAAGTTAATCAACACGATGTAACTGCCCACGTAGACGGCGCAGAAGATGCCGGCAATCCCCGCGGCTGAATAAAGCGGCGCCGGCAACATCACGCGATGAGTTGAATGGCTGCCAATGGCATGCACGTGAACGAACATCCCGATCAACGTACCTCGGTGGGTATACATCACGCCCTTGGGGAAACCGGTTGTGCCGCTGGTGTAAAGAAACAAGAGCAGGTCATCGGGGTTGATCGGCCGCTCTGGTGCTGGTTCAGCTTCATGCCCAGCTTCAATGAGCGAGTCGTAGGACGTCATATACTTGGGCAAGGCGCGACCCAGCGCAACAACCTGCTTGATGTATGGTGAGCGCGATGCGACGCGGTCAGCCACATCAACGTACTCCGGTCCGGCGACGAGAACCACAGCGCCCGCGTCGTTACAAATAAACTCGATCTCCGGCTCGCTCAAGCGATAGTTGATGGGAACGCTGATGACGCCAATTTTGGCCAAGCCGAATAGGAGCTCGACATACTCATGGCAATTTTTGCTCAAAATGGCCACGCGGTCGCCTTGTCGCACGCCGCGCCGTTGCAATGCCGAGGCCAACCGATTGGCCCGCGCATTGACTTGGTGCCACGTCAGCCGCACGTCGCCGTAGACAATGCCGACGCGTTGCCCGCTATAGCGAGCGTGCCGACGCAGGATGTCGCCAAAATGAGCGAGGTCTCCAAACATCATCGCGCTAGTCACTGGCAAAGCGGCGTCGCGCCCCGCGGGCTTGCTAACCAACCGCAAACCGGCGACGGCGCTTTCTTGGAGTGCGCCGGCAGAGCCAGAGCGGCGACGGCGCTTTCTGTCCAGGCGGTGTGCGCCGAGGGAAAGCGGCGTCGCGCCCTGCGGGCTTGCCGCCGCACTCCAAAGCGACTGACTTCGTTTCACCCTCGGCGGCGCTTATCGCACTCGCACTTCTTTGATCAGTGTGCGCTTGACGAGTTCTCCATCTTTGAACCAGTGCCACGTGCGCGCGCGATGATTGCCGTCAGGACTCAACTGGATCATCTCGTAGAGGTAGTTCTCCGGATCAGTTTTGTAGACCCAGGTCAGCAGAATGGTGTTCTCATCGGCTTCCCAGGCATAGCCTTTGATGCGCTCGGTATCGAACCAGATCTTTCCATCCCGATACGTCGCGGGGAATTGATGTATTTCCTCTCGACCATCTGGCCACGTGTAGTGATTGGTTTGATGATAGCCGTCGGGATTATCCTCAGGAAACCGGCACGTCAAATGGGAAGCGTGCTGATCAATGATCTTTGCTTCAGCATCCACGTAAATGTACGTTCCTTTCCACTCGCCTTCGTGTCGAGCCAATAATGGCATAGCTTCACGTAATGACATAAACACGTTCCTCCTTTTCTGTTTTCGCCTTCAGATTGCCTTGGAGTGCGGCGGCAAGCCCGCAGGGCGCGACGCCGCTTTCCCTCGGCGCACACCGCCTGAACAGAAAGCGCCGTCGCCGCTCTCGCTCTGCCGGCGCACTCCAAAAATTATGAAATTGACTGCGTCTTCAATTCTTCAAACCACCAGGGATCAACGACAGGTTCTGTCTTGATGATCAATGCTTTCTTTCTCAGAAACCTCATGATCGAAGCCGGCCCCATGCGCGATCCGCCGAGGCCAGAACGCTTGAATGAATGCTTCTCTCCCTCGTGCATGACACTGGTCAACGCAGCGTCGTTGATACTAATGGCTCCTGCTTCCAATTTTTGAGCAACGGTCAGCGCGTCCTGCTCGCTTCCAAAAACGGCGGCGCTGAGCCCATAGATTGTGTCATTGGCCAGATCAATCGCCTGCTGAACCGTTGAGAACGGCATGACTGGCATCAGTGGGCCGAATGTTTCTTCAGTCATTACTTTCATCGAATGGTTGACGTTTGTCAGCACTGTTGGTCGGCACCACAATCCGCCGCCCAGTTGCTCAATGCTCCCACCGCAATGGATCGTTGCGCCCTTTTCAACGGCATCGCGCAAATGGGCGGCAATAATGTCGGCTTGATGCACGTCTATAATCGGCCCGATACGGCCGTCTTGATAAGAGGGGTAAGCCAATTGCACGCGAGTCGCCTTATCCACTAATTTTTCGACAAACCGATCAAAGATCGTCTCGGCCACGTAGATGCGCTCGATGGAGAGGCACGATTGGCCGGCGTTGACAACTGAGCCCCACAAGATGGCTGAGGTGGCTAATTCCAAATCGGCTGACTCAAGCACGACGGCGGGGTCTTTGCCGCCCAGTTCGAGAAATGCTGGGATGAACCGCCGCGCTGCGGCTTCACCGACGATGTGCCCCGTCTCGACGCTGCCGGTGAAGCAGACCAGATCAATCAACTGGATCAATGCTGCGCCCGTCTCTCCAGCGCCTTGCACGAAGCCGAAAACGTCGCGCAGAAGGGGCACGCTCGCCACCGTTTCGTTCAACGGGCGAATAAAGCGTGGCGTCACTTCACTCGGCTTGACGAGCACAGCGCAACCGGCCAGCAGCGCCGGAATCGCATCCATAGTGGAAAGTAGCAATGGGAAATTCCACGGGCTGATCACGCCGACCAACGGATAAGGGACCAATTGACTTTTGAGTTCAATGAATGGAATTGAGGTGTGCGCCGGCTCGCGCTCAACCAGCAGCGACGGCGCCAACCGACACCACCGCTCGATGCTGGAAATCACCACCTCGACTTCCAGCACCGACTCCGGCCACCGGCCTGTATCAACGGCCAACACGCTGGCCAGCTCTTGTTTTCGCGCCAGGAGGATTTCTCTCCATTGTTGGAGCGCGGTGATGCGCTCAGCCAGGCCGGCGTGCCACCAATCACGTTGCGCTTGACGCAACCGCTCGGCGTGAGCCTTCAATTGCTCAGGCGTGGGCGGCGTGATGAAATCATCGAACTGACCGGTGCGCGGATTGCGCACCGGAATTTGCTCGACCATTTTTAGATCACCCCTTCTCTCTCCAGCCGTTCGATCGTCTCTTTTTGCGTCCGCACAAAGTGCGACCGGTCGGCTGTTTTCTCAAGCAGCGTGTTAGCCGGATAGAAATGAAACTGCCGGTAGCTGTCTGCATACAGCTCGAACCGCTGCCGCGACAGTAAATTCTCCATGCCGGGCCGCCGTCGGTAAGCCCGCAACGAATCCAGGTCAATGTCGGCATACGCGACGATGCTTTCGCCAGGCCCTGCCTTGGCCAACACGCGACCGTGATAGTCAATGATGACCGAGCCGCCATCGGTGGACGCGCGAGGGATAGCAATATCCTCGATGCCGGCCGAGTTCGCGGAAATCACATAGACGAGGTTCTCGACGGCGCGGGCAGCTTTGGCAATGCTTTTCGGCGTCGGCTCTGGACTGGACGCTTCCGATGAGGAGTGCACGATCACCTCCGCACCACGCATGGCCAAACAACGTGTGATTTCGGGAAACAGAATCTCTTCAGATGCGACAGCAGCCAGATTGCCGATCTCAGTTCGCGCGACGGGAAACACGGCCTCCAGGCCATAGATGTCCAGATAGCGATCCCACACGTCATGCGGCGTCGGCGCAAACATCGAATTGAGCCGTCGGTACCGCAAGATCACGTCGCCCGATGGACCGATGATGAAACTGGTCTGAAAGTAGAGATCAGGAAAGTGCGCATCCAGCTCGTAGGCGTTGCCGGCAAGAAAAATCTTATGCGCTTGCGCAATCTCTCCGAGCCATTGGTATTCCTGGCCTGTCGGCTCCAGGCAGGCCTTCTGCGACCACACCTGGAACGATTCGCCCATCGGGAAGCCGGTCAGAAAATACTCAGGCAGCACAACCAGCCGGGTATCAGCGCCGAGCCAAGCCAGCGTTGATGAAATTTGTCGGCGCAATCGCTCAATCGTTTCGCGCATGCGCGCGCGGGCTTGCTGGGCGTCAGTGAACGCATTGACGGCGCGACACGTCACCTGCATGGCCACAGCGCGAAATCGGCTCAGCGAATGGTGATGTCCTTCCATGGCTGCTCTTCTCCAAACTCTCGTCGCAACGGGCTTAGCGGCTCGATGCGCGGAATGAACAACATGACGATCAACGCAGAAACCAGATGCATGATCGAGACGATGACAAAGACCGGCTCATACGAGACGTGATCCACCAGCCATCCAATCAGCGGCGTGAACAACATGCCTCCGACGCTGCCGGCTGCCCCCGATAAGCCCCACACAGTGGCGACATTTGATGATTCAACCAAATCGGCCGGGATGGTGAACAACGATGCGGATTTGATCTGAATGGCAAACATGGCCACCGCAATCAGCAGCAGCGCCATTCCAGGCGACGAGACAAAGTATGCTGGCATGGCCACAGGCACCATCGCTGCGCCCAGCCAGATCATCAGCTTGCGCGAGCGATTGACCGTCATGCCGTTGCGGATGAGCCGCGTGCCGGCCCATCCGCCAAATAAGCTGCCGGCATCAGCCGCCAGAAAAGGAATCCAGGCGAACAGACCGATTTGTTGAAGGCTGAAGCCGCGCACATCATGCAGGTAGGTCGGCAACCAAAAAGCGAAAAAGTAAAATGCTCCGTCGCAGACGAACCGTGAGAGCATCAATCCCCAGACTTCTTTGTAACGGAAAAAGTGATGCCAGGGCGTCTTCACGCGCGGGGCCGGATTGCGGAATTGCTCGCCCAGGATCAGTTCGGCTTCTTGTTGTGTCAGTCGCCGATGAAACTCTGGCGTGTCGTAAATTTTGTGCCAGGCGATTAACCAGACGAATCCGATGGCGCCGGTCACGACGAAAGCCATCCGCCATCCCAACGTGATGACTAACCATGCCACCAGCGGCGGCGCGATGATCGCGCCAAAGCCGGGGCCGGCATTCAAAATGCCGACAGCGGTTGAGCGCTCTGTTTTGGGAAACCATTCAGCAATGGCTTTCAGTGCCGCCGGATAATTGCCGGCTTCACCGACGCCCAGCAGGAATCGAAAGATTGAAAGGCTCCACACGCCACTGCCCAGCGCGTGTAGCATGTTAGCGACTGACCACCAACTGATGGCCAGTGAAAAGCCGCGCTTCGTGCCAATGCGATCAATCAGCAGCCCCGTAACAACTTGCATCAGCGCATAGGCCAGCAAAAACGACGTGACGATCCACGAATAGTCCTGCTTGGAGAGATTCAAATCCTCCATGATGGTTGGCGCAGCGACCGAGATGGCTTGACGATCAATGTAGTTGATCGTCGTCGCCAGGAAGATCAGCCCGACAATGATCCAGCGCAGATTGGTGCGCAGGCGAAGCGACAACGCGCTGGGAAGACTGGCTGAGATCATCGCGAGAGCAGAATCGGTTGCAGCGCCAACGACGCTCAAGCGTCAGTGGTTCTTATCTCGAAGCGTGGCCGCAGATGGCATGAACAGTGAGCTCGATGAACCTTCGTGCTAATTGGCTGCCTTTTGCAGATCAGCCGGCGGCGCAAAGAACTCATCAGGAAAATCCTGATTGTAGCGAACGCTCTCCCACATCACGTCGAAGAGTTTATGTCCCTTGAACAGTAGTTTGACGTGTCGCGCTTCCCTGACCTGCTCGCTCAGGTCGTAGGGCCAGTAGATGCGTTCATGATGGCCTGAAGGTGTATCGAAGGCGACTTTGTGAATCAAGCGTGTTTCTTTATCAATCCAGAAGTCCGTGCGCCGCTTCTCCAAATCGGTAATGGAGATGTGAAACGCAGGACGCCCTTCAACCTCACCGTCAGGGTGCTGTTCAACCACAAAGCCCGGCGTTTCAGCAAAGCGAATGATGCCGAAGCCAAAATGACGATCAAGCTGCAAATACTCGGCAACGGGTTGAGCTTGCCCACTGATGTCAGCCCAGAACCGCGTTCCGTCATAGCCTTGGCGGAAGAAGACCTTGCCACCTACCCAGGCTTCCGCGCGCAGTTTGCCGCCGGGCTGCCGCGCCGAGGTGCTAGCTTGTGGCACGACGCGCGTGATGGTCAGTTGATCAATCACAACATCGGGACTCTGATCCATCGGATGATAAATGGCTCGCCCTTTCAGTTGCATCGAACGCGGGCGATGGAATGCTTCACCGCCATGAGCAGCGATCGCCTGACGCACAAGCGACAACGCCGCAGATACCTCGGCGCTCGCGGCACTCGGTTTGGCGGCTGGCAAATATGGTTGAATAGCCGCTTCAAAGACTTCAAATGGCTTGCGCCCTTGCAAGGTCGCCTTCAACGTTCCTTCTGTATCGAGGATGTAGGAAGTCGGCACAATGTCACTCCAGCTTGGATCAAGCACGCTGATCAGTTTGTCCGCCGGCGACTCGCTACAGTGATAGGTGGTGAAAGCAGGCGCGCGCGCTTTGACGAATGGCCTGACTTTGCTCTCCAGTTCATCCGGCTCGTCTATCGCAATGGCGATGACGCGCAGCCCGCGATCGTAGTATTGCTGCTGAAGTTTTGAGAGATCAGGAAACTCTCGAATGCACGGTATGCACCACGTCGCCCAGATGTTCACCAGTACAACATGACCTTTCAAACTGGCCAGCAGACTACGAAATTGTTGGGCATTGATTGGCTCGACCGTTTTTGTGCTTCCGTCAGGTTGTTGGGTTGGCTGGCCTGATGACTGAGAGGCGTGCGAGTCAACCTGCACGCCAGTTGTCGCCGATGAAGCGCCCGCTAGCAACAAGAGAACAAGGCTCACCGTGATCATTCGTGAGTTCATCACCATCTCCCTTATGTCATGGAATAACCGGGTTGGCTTAATCTCGATAGGATGGGTCCATGCGATCCAGTTTTCTGAGCAGCCCAGGCCAACTAAGCTGGCCGCCGAGGCCGCGCGTGACCACTTCAACTTGCTCTGTGATGCCATCCAGAATGGCCTTGTCAATCGGAATCAGCTCAGAGCCGCCTGATTGTGCCAGGATTTGAATGCGACAAGCGTTCTCCAGCAGGTACATTGCCTGAAACGCATCGGCGACTGTTGGCCCGACGGTAAGCAATCCATGATTGCGCAGAATCAGAAATGTCTTATCGCCCAGATCAGCCACCAGTCGCGGTTTTTCGTCTTCATTCAGCGCCAGCCCTTCGTAGTCGTGATAGCCAAGCGAAGCCAGGCAGATCGCCGATTGCTGCGAAAGAGGCAGCAACCCATCCTTTTGCGCTGAGACAGCAATGCCGTATGGCGTGTGCAAGTGCATCACACAGATTGCGTCCGGTCGAGCTGCATGAACGGCGCTGTGAATGGTGAAGCCGGCTGGATTGATGACATACGGTGTGTCCATCACGATGCGCCCTTCCAGATCAACTTTGACCAAGCTGGACGCTGTGACCTCCTCGAACAGCATGCCGTAAGGGTTGAGCAAAAAGTGATGATCTGTTCCCGGCACGCGGGCTGAAATATGCGTGTAGATGAGGTCATCCCAACCGAAATGCGCCACCAGCCGATACGCGGCAGCCAGATCAACGCGCATCTGCCATTCTTCCTGAGAGACGCGCTCCTTCAAGTTGGGATGTGGAGTTGTTGACAGGTTGTTCATGAAATCCTCGTTCTGATCGAGTGATACAGCTTGAGCTGGCGCGAGAAATTCTGCGGCCCGTTGCTTTCTGTCAAACGCTGCCAATCGCTCTGTAAGAGCGTTGTCGCAAAATGCTGCCCATGACCGCCGTCAGCAACCAAGGTGGCCGAAAGCCGCCAATGCCAACGCCGAAGCCGTTGCGACCACATGCGCCGAAAAACGGAAAAGGCAAAGGCAAAGAGGAGAAGCTCCTCTTCGCCTCGCTCCTTTCCTAACCTACCCGATCATGGCGATCGTCGCCGACCCGCTGCTAGCGGCGAAGCGCGGTGAACTTACCGACCGTGATGACGCGGTTCAGTTGTTGATTGATCGTCGCCGGGTCCGTCGCTGCTAGCGGATCAGCCAACAGCACGGCTCGCCCTTCGACTGTGTTGGGGTTTACATAGCGACCATCCAGCAGGAACGTACCGGGCGCAACCGGGCTGGGCAGCTCGAACGTCATGGCAACGCCGACCGGATTAGCGCCGGTCAGCGGCGTGTGTCGCCAACCAAATCCGATTGTGCGGCAGTTGGTGGTGCATCCAAAGTTCAGCGCGCCTA
The DNA here is from genome assembly GCA_025054955.1 of Blastocatellia bacterium. Taxonomy (NCBI): domain Bacteria; kingdom Pseudomonadati; phylum Acidobacteriota; class Blastocatellia; species Blastocatellia bacterium. The sequence goes on from JANWZE010000098.1 coordinate 11,529, forward strand.
ACACGATGCCGCCGCCACGCGCACTGGAAGCAGGCGCGCTCTGATTCCCTTCGGAAGCAGCCGGCGCACTGGTGGCCTCCACGACGTAGACAAACAGACTGGGATTCTCCGGCGTGCCCAGGTCAATCACCAGGTCCCACTTGCCGACGAAGCTGGGTTGCTGGGCTTGAGCAGGAACCCACGCGCCAGCCAGGATCAAGCAACTGAGAAAGATCATCACAAACGTTTTTCGTGTCATAGGTTGATTCTCCTCCACAAGTTATAGTGTGTGAGCTTGATGGCTCATCAAATCCGGCTCAAACCGCCGACGGTTTCCGGGCGCGAACATTGTGCCACAGAAGCCCTCTTTGAGGGAAATTCAAAATCCGAATATATCCGAAACGTTTCGGATTTCGGATTTCGTGCTTCGAATTTCCCTCGAAGAGGGACCCACAATCAAAAGATGAGTTTGAGAGCGACTTGCATCACGCGCGGGTCAGCCGCCGTGAACACTCGGCCAAAGTTGGGATTGATATTGGCCACCCCGCCTGGCGCATCAATCGGCGCGACAAACGTGCGATCGGGCACAGCAAAATTTGTCTGGTTCAGCAGATTGAAGATCTCCCAGCGGAACTGCACCCGCCACCGCTCCGTGATGCTCGTCTCTTTTTGGAATGAGAGGTCTATGGCGCTGAAGCTATCGGCTTCCACGATGTTTCGACCGGCCGTGCCGAAGAAACCGGGGGTCGGCGTGACAAACGCGGCGACATTGAACCACTGCTCGGCCGTGCGCGGGCCAGCATTGGGGTCGCCGATCAAATTAGGCCGGTTGCTGTTGGTTCGCCCGATTTGATGAAAATCGGTAGTGCTATCCACAGTAAACGCCGTGCCTGTGCGATACGACCCAATGCCGCTGATTTGCCAGCCTTCGATGAGTTTTCTGCCAACGCCCGTAGCGCTCGCGCCGAAGGCGCGACCTGGGCCGAACGGCAATTCATACACCGCGCTGACCACAAACCGATGCCGCGCGTCAAAGGCCGAACGCCCTTTCTCAGCTTTTCGGTTGAACGGATTGCTAATGCCGCCCGAATCAGAATCGTTCGACCCTGATGATCCGGCCGAATTATTATCCAGCGACTTAGCCCACGTGTAATTCGCCGAAAACTGCAATCCACCGGAGAGCCGTTTGACTACGCGAGTTTGCCAACTGTGATAGGTGGAAAAGCCGTAATCGGTCCACACGGCCATGCCGAAGACATAGGGGAAGAATTCACGAGTCGCGTTGTCCTGCAACGGTCGCCGATAGTTTCGGCTATCGGTCAAGAACAGCCGAGTGCCTTTCGAGCCGACATAACCCGTCTCGAACATCAGATCACGCACCGGCGTGGTCTGGATATTCAAGCTCCACTGCTGGGCATAGCCGGATCGCATCTCAGGGTCAACCGGCAGCAATAAGGCAAACGCTGCTGGGTTGACGCCCATGAAGTTGGCGATGGTGATCGGCGTCCCGTCAGGGTTACGCGCCGGCGTAGCGACGAAGAAATTCTGACGCGAGCCGGTATACCCGAAGGGTGGACGGGCTGTCATGGTGGTGGCAGCGAACTGTTCTTTCCGATTGTAGTAAATGCCGTAGCCGGTTCGCAGCACCAGTCGGTCATCGCCCAGGACGCTCCAGGCCAGCCCAAAGCGAGGCCCGAAGTTGTTCTTGTCCTCGTGAATCAATCCCGGATGGATGCCATACTCCTCCGAGGTCATGATGGGAAAGCCGGAGAAGCCGTCTCGCAAAGTGGCCGAGCGAAACTCTGACGCCGGCGCAATCCGGCCGCCTTCGCTGGGAATAATGATCTTTCGCGTGCGATTCAGATCGAAGTTGGAAAGTTGCAAATTCCTATCGGCCAGCGGCTCTTGATAGTCATAGCGTAGCCCGTAATCCAATGTGAGCCGTGCATTGACCCGCCAGCTATCCTGCACGTACCAGTAAAACTCATTGCCGCGGAAATCGGCGGCTGCAATGGCGCCCGTCGCGCCTTGATGGGGCAAACCGAGCAAGAAGTCGGCGAAGGGGTGATTGCTGGTGTTGCGCGTCGAGCCGAAGCTGTAGCTGCCACGCACGAAATTCTGGATGGCCGGCGCAAAATTGACGCGAGCGTACTGGAAGCCGAACTTCAGCGTATGCGCGCCAACGGTGTAGGTCACGTTGTAGTCGTACTGATAATCGTTGTTGACGCGCGTGATCGTATTCGGCTCATCGCCAAATGGACTGAACCCGACCACGTTGATGCGCGGGACGCCGATGGTGAGCTCGGTTTGATCAACCAACCCCTGAATGTTGTTCCGCGCCGCCACATTATTGCCGCGCTGTTCGTGCTCTTGACCGCCAAACGTGCGATTGTAGCCAAACCGGAATTCGCCGACGAGTTTGCTCGACCAGACGCGCGTGTAATTGAGCGCCAGATTCCGATTGTTGGTCGTCAAATCCCATCCGAATCCTGGCACGGCAGCGCCGGTGCGCGTGCCCTGGGTAATCGCGCCGAACGGCGAATAGGCGGTGATGTTGGAGAAAATAAACCGCCCGTAGAGGGTGTCTTTGGACGACAGGCGATGGTCAATGCGGAAGGTGAATTGATCGGTCCTATTGCGAAACGCCGGCGAGGCAACCAAATTCTGCGAAAGGCCAGGACGATTCGGGTCCGGCCACAACGACAACAAATCGCGGGCTACAGGGTCGAACCGACTCATCGGAATTTGGTTGCCGGGGAAAAAGGTATTGCGGAACGGCGCGCCCGGCGCATACGGATCGCGCAGGTCAATGTCGTTGCGCGTGGCCGGATCGCCGTCGCCGACTTCGCTGAAATCGCCCCGCTTCATCTTCAGCGTCGGCACAGTCAGCGTGCGCGTCTGCGGCACTCGCAATCGCAGGCCTTCAAAGTTGCCGAAGAAAAAGGTTCGATCACGAATGATCCGCCCGCCCGCTGTGAAACCGAATTGGTTCTGCTGATAAACCGGCTTCGCGTCGTCGAAGAAATTGCGCGCGTTGAGCCGGTCGTTGCGGAAGAACTCATAGATCGAGCCGTGAAACTCGTTGCTGCCGCTTTTAATCGCGATGTTGATTTGCGCGCCGCTGGTGACGCCGGCTTCGGCTGAATAGAGACTGGATTGCACTTTGAACTCTTGGATGGCCTCGACTGAGGGCGAGACGGTAAGCGAATTGAAGAACCGGTCATTCACCGAGACGCCGTCAACGGTGTAGTAATTGTCCGTGTCGCGCGAGCCGTTGACGGTGATGTTCGGGCCTGTCAGATTGCCTGTCAAGCCGCCACGAAACCCGCCGGTCGGCCCGCGACTGACACCCGGCGTCAATTCGGCCAGTTGAAGAAATTGCCGTCCGTTCAGCGGCAAATCGAGGATGCGCCGGTTTTCGATGACCTCACCTAGTTCAGCGCTTTGCGTATTGACCAGCGTTGTCCCTGTGCTGATGGTGATTTCTTCCACCGGCGCGCCAGCCACCAGTTGAAAATCCAATCGCACCCGTTGCGCGATTTGCAGGACGACGTCTTCACGAATTTTTGTCTTGAAGCCCTCCTTCTCGCAGCGGACACGATAGGTTCCAATCGGCAGCACAGGAAATTCAAAGGCACCACTGGAATCCGTCTCAACAGTGCGCTCTAAGCCGGTGGCTAGGTTGATGGCTGTCACCCGAGCACCGGCGATCACTGCGCCTGTCTCGTCTTCAACGGTGCCCAAGATAGCGCCGGTAGTTTGAGCGTGGACAGTGGCCAATGTCACGCTCAATGCGACGGCCACTGCCAATGCACAAAACACCGATCGCTTCAATTGCGACAGTATAGTTCGATTCATGTTCACCTCCTTAAACACACCAGAAGATGACACTGGATGCTGCATTCACATTGTGGCCGACGGTTCATGCGTGTCACCCTAGGTGAGATTCGCAAGCCCATACGGGGAAATCCGAAATCCCAAATCCGAAATGGCAAACGTTTCGAATTTCGGATTTCGCGCTTCGGATTTTCCCGCAGGGGCTGTTGTGGTTTAATGCCGATGTGCGACGACGGTCGGCCACACTTGAAACATAATGCGGTCGTTCTGTTGCCAAGCGACATAGGCTACACCATCCTTGCCGACGGCAACCGAAGGATACGTGGCCGAACCTTCCGGGGCGCCGAATTCGATCGCCGGACCAAACGATTTGCCATGATCGGTTGAGACCTTCATGTAAACGCGCCGCTCTTCGCCCACCCGCGCATCCCAGAAGACGTAGACCGAATCATCAGGCCCAACAGTGACACCCGGATGATCCGAGACCTTCGCTTCAGGATGCAACAGTTGATGGGGCGCAAACGTCTTGCCGCCATCTTCGGAGACTGTGAAATAGACGCCGGCTGGCTTGGCCCCGGCGGTATAGTAGACGGCATAGAGTCGTCCTCGTCGGTCCACGGCCATGGCTGTCGGCTTGAGCGGGCAGCCGTTGATCATCCATTTAGCGGTGGTGACGGGCACTGGCTCGGAATAGGATTTTCCTTTGTCATCGGAGCGAGCCACGGCGCTATCGCGCGAGCCATCGTCACCGACGCGCCGCATTGAGAGATAAGGTTTAGAATCAGGCGAGAACGTCACCCAGAGCTGACAACACGGGCAAGCAATCGCGCCGAACACTTTCCGCTCCGGCTCAAAGCTCTTGCCGTCATTGCGTGAAACGACACCGTAGATGGTGCCGTTGTCCCCTTCTTTTCTGATCTCCCGTGTGTCAATCCAATAAACATAGACAGAGCCATCCGGCGCGACACCCATTGCGCCGAAGCAATGCGCGGCATCCAATTCGCCGTCGTCGTATTGACTCTGGTAGATGGAATTGAGTCGGCGCGGTTTCTCAAATGTGCGCCCACCATCGGTCGAGCGCGTATACATGGCATCCACTGCCTGACGTGGCGCGCCTGCCGGGCGACGATTACCGGAATAGAAGATGTGAATGGTGCCTGACTTGCCGATCGCGATGCGAGGTTTGCTCGTGTTGAATCCCCACACGCTGCCTTCCACATCATTGACGCGAACGGGCGTTGAGAAGGTCCGGCCACCATCGGTTGAGCGTGCGAAATACAAATTCGTATTGCTCTTGTGCGTGTGTTCGCCGGGCTTCAAATGCGCGCGGTTGGGCGCATCGGGCGTTCTGTCCACCCAGATGACGTTGATGCTCCCATCAGGACCGAGCGCCACTTCGGGACTGGCTGCCTGGTGACCATTGGGATTCAGCACGATGGCTGCGCCGCCGTCGGTGGGAGCCGGCCGGCTTTCGGCTCGCGTTTCCGCCTTCTTCTGCCCGATCACTTTTTTGAAGTAGGTCCAACTGGTCTCGTTGGGGCGTTGATCATCCAGGGGCGGCGGTTGCTGGTAGATGGGATAGTTCTGCTTAATCTCTTGCTTGACCAGTTCGGGCAAATCATCCCAACGGCTCAGCCGCATACCGGCGGCATGGAAGATCATCAGGCCAGGCCGGTCACCCATTTCCATCCACGGTAACCACTGCGAGATGCGCCCCCATGAGACACTGGCCTGTTCGACCCGATTCTTGGTGGCGTCCAGCAGGTCTTGCTCGTTGATGAACCAATTGAACAGCTCCATCGCATGATACGTGCCACCAACATAATTCTGATACTCGCCGCCCAGCGGATTGGTGTAAAACAGCGGCACCTCAAAACTGAGCAGTACCTGCCCATCTTTGAACGTGCCAGGGAACTTGTAATCGCCGCTCGGCCCACGAGCAAACAGCGGCGCTCGCATGTTGACGGGATCGTTGGCCACATGAAGCACTTCGACTTCTTTGCCCGTCCACGGATTCTTCCATCGGCGTAACACCTGATCGGTATTCGGGTCCAAGTAGAACATCACTTCGCGCGAGACCATGCGAAATCCGTATCCGCCATTGGCGTCGGGAACGGTCACACACGCGCGGATGTTCATCCCCTGAACATTGAACAGGTGACGATCTTTTTCCCCCGGCACACGACTATAGACGCGCCCGCGCCACCAGTAGACGGCTGGCTCGCCATCGGTCAGCGAGCATTGCGCCTTGCGATACGCCTTGAGCGCGTCCTCAGGATTGTTCAGGTTCAATCGCTGAGCCTGAACCCATTGCACACTCAGCAAAATCAAACAGAGCATGGACACAAACTGTTGCTTTTTCATACCGACATCTCCTTTACTGACACCTTGACGGTTCACTGATACAGCTTGATTGATCTTGATTGACCTGGTCTGAATAATCTAGACCTGATCGGCCTCCCTTGACTATACGATTGATTGACACTGCTTGACCGATACGGTTGACCCCGGATTCTCAGTTGAACTGAACACGCCGCAGCGCGGTAAAATCTGAAACCCTCCTCGAGGGAAACCCACCAGTCCGAATATCGAAATCCGAATATGAGAATGCTCTTTGGAGTGCGGCGGCAAGCCCGTAGGGCACGACGCCGCTTTGCCCCGGCACGGAGCGCCTGCACAGAAAGCGCCGTCGCCGCTCTCGCTCTGTCGGCGCACTCCAAAAAAGCGCCGTCGCCGCTCTCGCTCTGCCGGCGCACTCCAAAAAAGCGCCGTCCCCTCTTCGCCTTGACTCCGGATTCTCAGTTGAACTGAACACGCCACGGCGCGGCCAACGGAAGCGACTACTCGCCAGCGGAGGTCATGATGTGACGCAGCGCGGCGATCAGCTCGTCCACTTGCGCGGCTGTGTTGTAGATGTGTGGCGAGACGCGAATCGCATTGAGCGGCTGCGGGAGCTCCGCGTCGGCGACTTCCTTGACGGTGATGCGCCACTCATCACGCAGCCGTTTGAACACTTGCTTATTGCTTTTGCCGATAATCCGAACGGTGGCCATCGGCGAGGCCAGCGGACCATCGAAAGTGGAAATCAACTGGAGATTGGGGACCTCGACCACCGCCCGTTTGAAGCGATTGATCAGCGCCATATTGTACGCATGAACGCGCTCGGCCCCAATCTGCTGATGAAAATCAATGGCAGCGCCCAATCCCAATATGTCATGCAGGTTGGTCGTCCAGGCGAAATTGAGCCGACTCACCTGCGTGTCAATCGTCCCAACATCGGCAGGCACATGATGCTCAGGATAAGCATGGATGAATCGGCGCAGGCGCTTCAGGTGCTCCTTTTTCACGTAGAGTAAGCCGGTGCCACGCGGCCCGCAGAGCCATTTGTGTCCGCTCGCTGCATAGAAATCGCAACCAATCTCCTTGACATTGACCGGCTTCATCCCGACCGGATGCGCGCCGTCAACCAAGTACAAGATACCTTTGCGCCGCGCGATCTGGCCAATTTCCTTCACGGGCATCACCAGGCCAGTTGAATAGAGAATGTGGGACACAGCGATCAAGCGCGTGCGCGGTCGAATACGCTTCTCGATAGCCTCTAAAATCTCATCATCGCGTTCAGGCGAAAGCGGCAGCGGCAGCGTGTCAACAACGATCCCGCGGTGCTGCGCCAAGAAATCCCACACTGCCATGCCGCCCGGATGTTCATGCGTGCTGGTCAACACATGATCGCCGGGCCGCAGATCAAGGCCCAGGCCGATCATGTTCATCCCTTCTGTCGTGCTATGCGTGATGGTGACTTCAACCGGCTCAGCGCCCAGCAACGCAGCAGCTTTGTCGCGCACTTTGAATGCCTGGGGCATGCCTTGCGCCCAGTAGCCATACGTCGGCAGCGCGTCCATCATGCGCATGGCTTCGGTCACTGTCTCAGTGACCACGCGCGGCGAGGAACCGAGCGTGCCGGTGTTGAAAAACGCCCGATTCGGGTCGAGCCGGAACTCACGCCGGACGTGCGCCCAAAACGCCGTCTGATCGCCCTCAGTTGAAGCTTGCGGAAAAGCGTTCAACAACCCAGCAAACGGGGTCACAGCAGCGGCGCTCAAGAAGTGGCGTCGGCGCATATCAATTCGACTTGCCATCGCTGCCGAAGTATTCGCGATAGGCGCAGATTTTGTCGCCGCAGACATCCATCGAGACGGCCACGCGGTTCTTGTACGGCTCGCCGCGCAGCACGCCTTCGTCGCGGAACTCAAACACCACGGTCCGCTCGTTTCCCGTCACGCGCAGCACCTCCGTGATGCGCACGCCTTCGGGAAACACCGTCGAGACATACCGGAAAAACTCGGCCGCTCGCTCTTTTCCAACATTCTGCCCTTGATATTTGCCGGTCGGGAAGTAGAACGTGAAATCATCGGACAACATGTCGAGGAAGGGCTGCCATTCTCCTTTGGCCAAGCCGTGCCGGAAATGCTCGAATGCCCGTTGTGCCACCTGCATCGTCCGGGCAGCCGCGTTGGAGCCAGTCTTCTGTGGCATGGACGCAGTCTCCGTTGCAGTCATCGTGGCTTGCGGTTGCGCCGATGAGAGAGCGACGGCGCTCGCCCCAATCAGCAGGAGCGCGCACCAGGCGGCGCGTTTGCTCAAGAGGATTGATTGTGTCATGAGAGTCATGGTTCTGCGCTAGGTGATAAAGCAGGTTTCAATTCACCGCGATCCACGCGGATGAGCATGGGCAACGTGACGAGCACGCAGAGCAGGACACAAATGCCCGCCGTCATAAACGCTGCGCGATAGCCGACCAGCGGGGCGTATGCTTGGCCAACCCACTCTGTGATCGCTCCGCCAAGAAATGGTCCGAGCAGAAATCCAATCGAGCCGAATGAATTGAACCCGCCCATGGCCGTCGCTTTGACCGATTCGCCTGCGATGTCGGCAACTAGCATCAGCGTGGGAATAAACATGGCCGCGGCGAGCAATCCCAAGATCACCATCAACCAGGGCAAAGCACCGAGGGGAACCAGTCCGACCAACGCAACGCCCACGGCATACAACGCCGAGCCGCCGCCCAACAACAGCGTGCGCGTAGTCCGCTCGGCCACCCAGCCAAACGGGTAACAAGCCAGCGCAAACGGCAACAACAACATTGTCATCAGCGCGCCGATTTGCGCCGGGTCCTGATGATGAATGTTGCGCAAGTAAAGCGGAAAACAACTCACAAAGAAGCCTTGAGCCAGCCGCTCAACGAACACATAAGTGAATGGCGTCAGCAGCGCCCGGTTATTTTTAACCAGTCTCAACGCAGCGCGCAGCGATTCAGCGCGATGGGCGATGGGCTGTTCACGCAGCAACACGATCACAGCGCAGGCCGCCACCAACGAGACAAACGCGCCAGCCCACAGGGGCAACAACGGGTCTTGCCGGCCTAAGAGGCCGCCCAACGGAGCGCCTAAGGCAATGCCTAAACTCAAGCTGCCGCCGGCTACACCCATGATCAGGCCGCTGCCCGTCACCTTGGCATAATCGGCTGCTACCGCCAACAACAGCGAGATGGCAAAAATATGGGCTGCGCCTTCCAAAAAACGCAGCGCCATCAATGTGGCATAATTCGGCGCCCATACCATCAACGCGAACAGCACCGCGTCAATCAACAACCCACCGGCAATGAGCGGCCTTCGTCGGCCTAACCGATCAGACCAGGAGCCAGCAACCGGCGCGGCAATCAACGCCCCTACCATATTGACGGACATAAACAGCGATGTCAGCAGCTCGCCAACATGATAGCGATCCTGCACCACCTGCTTCAGCACCGGTATGACCATCACCACCGGCAGCATGACCAAGATGATCAGTAGCCCTAAGATGGCCATGAAACGGGTCTGACTGACCGGCTGATGATGTGTCGCTGTGGTCATGATACGTCTGTTTCGCCTTCAGAATCTGCGGAGCGCCCGGACAGGAAGCGCCGTCGCCGCTTCGCACTGCCGGCGCACTCCACACCCATCCTTTTGCGCCGAGACAGCAATTTCGTGAGCGCTGAATCATAGACGAACCTCCCGCGAAGCGCAAATGGATCACTCACGGTGCAGCTCGACCGGGCGCTTGATGAATTGTCCCACGCCAGGCCGAGCCACAATCTGACCATCCGTGTAGAGCAACTGGCCACGCAGGATCGTCTGCGTCGGCCAGCCGGTGAGTCGAATGCCGGCAAACGGCGTGAAATCTTCAGCCGATTGCAACAGCTCAGGCGTCACCGTATGCACTTTGTGAGGATCAATGATCGCAAAATCCGCATCGCCGCCTACGCGGATTGTTCCCTTGCGCGGATAGAGCGCGAAGCTTCTCGCGGGATTGGCTGAAGCAAGCTCAGCAATGCGCGTCAACGATAGGTTGCGTTTGTGGTAGCCTTCCGAAATTAACACGGGATAGAGCAGCGAGGAACCGCCAAAGCCCGGCAATGCCGTCCACAAGTCCGGGCCTTTCTCTTCCTCAAAGCAACAGGCGTGATCGCTGACCACTGTGTCCACTTCGCCACTGTCAATTCCCTGCCACAGGAATGCAGCGTCTTGTTGCGTGCGAATTGGCGGATTGACTTTACCAATAAGGCCGCCGACTCTGTCACAACTGAGCATCAGATGGTGCAACGTGACCTCCAGTTGAATGCCCAGATGAGGATACTGACGCCGCACATCAATCCCTGCTTGCAACGCCATCTGACCGCTCAAGTGCAACAAATTGATCGGACAATTGGCAGCATCAGCCAAAATCACTGCTTCGTGAATGGACAATCGCTCGGTTAGTGGCGGACGCGCTTGGCTGTAGGCCTCCAGCCCTTCAAGGCGCTTGGCTTTGACTTCTTCAATGAAGACCCGAATCAGCTCAGGGTTCTCACAGTGCAGGCTCAAGGAAATACGCCCCTGCCGGCGATGCTTATGCGCCATCGCAGAAACCTGTTCCATCAGCCGATACAGATGGCCGAGGTCATAGTTCTCAGCCATCGTATAGTCACGGCCCTGCGTGGAGTCAGCTTGCAGCGTCAGGCCTTTGTAGAACATGTAAAACTTGAACGAGCCGACGCCGAACTGTTCAACCAGCATCGGCACTTCGTCCAGTTGCTCGGCGGTCATAACCGCGATGTGATAGCCGTAGTCGGTACAAAAATGGCCGTCGGACAGCTCCAGCACCTCTGGAAAAATCTCGCGGTACGGCCCCGATTTGTTCAAGTAGTGATGGCCTGTTCGGAAGTAACTCAACAGCGTGGTGACACCACCAACGAGCGCCGAAGCTGATTCGCTCCGGGCATCTTCCGAGAGCGGGCGATAGATGCCAATATGAAAGTGTGAATCAACGGCGCCGGGAAATACGAATTTGCCTGAAGCATCCAGCGCCTGCTCGCCTTCGCTGGCCGCAATCGAAGAGCTGATGGTAGCGACGCGACCATCTTTGACGCCAATATCGGCAGCGAAGACGCCTGTATAGGGGACGACGAGTGTTCCGTTTTTTATCACCAAATCATAGCGACTCATTATGTGTGACTCCTCAATGTCCGCGCCGAGGCCTCATCAGCGACGAGCGCGTTCATCAGCTCGCCGATGTCGGCGAGCGATTCCAGATGTTCGATCATTGTCACGACCTTTTGCTGACGTTGCTCCGAAAGAACGCCGTCAGCCAATGAAGTGAATTTGCGCTTCAGCTCACGGTCCGTCAGTGGAGAACGGGGATCGCCCTTGGGATAATCCACGCGGCAGCGGTAAAACCGACCGGCGCGCGCCCAAATAGCCACCTCGCAGGACTGCGTGGACGGAAACAGCCGTTCAAATTCGTCGTTGGTGCGCACGCGAATCTTGGGCACAAGACTGAGAATGCGCGGGTCGCTCAGCTTGTCCGGCTGAAATTGACGCGGCGTCAGTTCACGGTCGGCAATGGCTGCTGCCAGACAATACGGCAGACTGTGATCAGCCGTCTCTTTCGACGTGATTTCGTACTTGGATGGATCAGACAAAATGTCCGCAGCGCGAGCAATCGTTTGGACTTCGACCAGCTCGATTTCCTCCGGGTGCA
>JANWZE010000099.1 GCA_025054955.1 Blastocatellia bacterium
CATTTCAAATCGGCACGTTTGAAATCAGCCAACTGATTTGCCGCTGCAGTAACTTACTAGCCCCTTCGCTACTGCTCGGGTCTAACCAAACCGCTGCTGCGAGAGAGTGATTCTATAAAAAAAAGCCAGAGAATGCCAGACTGTGAGCCGTGCAGACTTGATGTGCCAAAAACACGAAAACCCTCTCGGTTGACCGAGAGCCGCCGGTCAAAGGTTTTCGTCTACTCGTCTTCAGGGTATTTTCGAGAGGAAATCATCCTGATCGCAGATTGCAGACTGCCGATTGCGGGTTGATAAAACACATACCGATTGCGGGCTGCGGGTTGATAAAACTCATGCCAGTGGTCTGGAGAAAGGCCATGCTTGAGTCAGGGGGCAGGAGTCGGAAGTCAGAAGTCAGGAGCCAGAAGTCAGAGTCAGGGGCATAATTCCAATAGTCTGGAGAAAGGTCGTGTTTGATGAAGCGACATGAGGAGCAGCAGCAGAACGTCCTAAGCAGCCGCCTCCAATTTTCCATGCGTGTATGGGATTGCTTCTTCATGCCACGCTCGCTTCTGCTGAGCCGCGCAAGCGGCGCACGCGAAGGCAGCCAGACATGCAACGTCTGGAATAGCAGCGCAAGCGGCGGTGGCGCGTTGCAGAAGCGCCAGAGCAACGCACTCGTGGCCAGCGATTGCACAGCATGAACGAGCCGATGAGAGAACGGGGTGGCGCTGTCGAACGCGCGACGAACTATAGCAATTTTCAATTGCCGTTACCCGGGAAGCGCCCGCCTTGCGGGCTCACGCACGCTGGAAGTGCGCGCCCCAGCGTAGATTGATTCGCAAACCGCTCTAGGGATGACGGCTCCCAGACGTTGCAACTCTGGCTACCATCTCACTCAGCGAGCGTCCACACGGCAACGCCCCTACAAAGAACGTGGTCTTCTTCTCTCGATTGGTGTCAGATGAGAAAGCGGCCACACGCTGCTGAACTGGCGCCAAGGCCATTTGTACCAAAAGGCAAAAACAGCAGCCTCATCGTGCCAGAGGTGAGAACCTGGACAATTTCTCTGACGAGCGGCCGCGAACTCGGGTTTTTACTGCTGTGGTTGTGGCTGCTGTTGTTGTTGCTGTTGCTGTTGTTCAGCCTCTTTGCGTTTTGTCAATTCGATCGCCTTGTCGCGAGCTTTGTTCGCCTCATCCATGAGCGCTTTCCTCTTCTGAGGATCGCGTTCAACATAAGCCTTCTCGCGCAATAGGAGGTTCTTATAAACCCATGCATCCGAATATTCAGGGGCTAACGACAGGGCGCGATCAACGTATTCCAAGCCCTTATTGGCAAGCTCCACTACCTTCGGCTTTTCGGCATCCGGAACATTATACTCCGGCTCAGGATATTTCATTATCCGGTATTTTGCTGTGATAGTGGTTGCCTCGCCCCAGTATTCGGTTCCGAGTGTATAGTAAACTTCTGCTTTGTCCTTATCAGTCATTCCAGGCACGTCGGCTCGCCTGAGCATCCATTTGCGCTTTTCATCCTTATTGTTGAGGTTGCCGTAAATCGTGGCAATATAAGCAATCGCGTTGCTGAGGCTTTGAGTATCAGGATTCGGCTTCTGACTCTCCTGCTCGTAAATCTCCTGATAGACTTGTAAGGCCTCTTTTGCCAGAGCCTCCTCACCACTCAGATTGTATTTGGCGTATAGAGTAGCCCCGTAGTAAGCCTTCAATTGGGGTAAATTGGGATCCTGCGATAGAGCTGTCTTGAGCAACTCCAATGCCGTATCATATTCGCCACGATTAAACGCATAGGCTGCTTGATTCAAGTTATCCTTGGCTTTAATCGTGTTGATAAATTGGCATCCGCTCAGTGTGAGTGCCAAGACCACTGCACCGACGGCCACGATCTGTTTATAAACGTTCACGCTCGCTGAGCCTCCTTCACGATATTCAATGGGACCACATCGCCTCTAAGCAGGGACGTTCAGAAAGCTGTCTCGGTCAGCTATCATCCCTGTCACCCCTCTAGGATTCCGGTAGATCATCTATCTGTAACCCGATTGGGGAGGCGCCGGCGCCCTTAGCGATATCAATAATTTTCACGATCTCACCATAAATTGCGCTACGAGCAGCGCGCACGAAGATCGTTCTACGATCTGAAGGCAATGGGTCAAGAATTTCTTTCAACCGTGCTCCAAGCCTGTCAAGGGTAACATCCTCTTGGTTGATTTTGGCGCCAGTCACGATCCCTTGTGGATTGACATCCAAGCCCAGCACAATCACCAACGGATTGACCACGTCAACATTGCCTTGCGCCCGCTCGGGAATTTTCGACTCAATCTTGTGCGGCTTCAACGGGGTGATGACCATGAAAATGATCAGTAACACCAATAATACATCAATCAGAGGCGTCACATTAATATCGGGTTCTGCATGCATACCCCGATCAACCGGTTTTTCTTCAACATCAATCGCCATATTTACTCCTCAAAACTCTCAGTAGCTTTGCCGAAAGAAGCCGTACTCGACAAGCTACTGCCCTCCCTCACACGAACGCCGCATCAAATTGAGATGCCGCGCCAGTGCAAGGGCTAGCCCAAGGAATCAGCCTCCAGCCACGTCATGGCTTTGGGGCTTCGCCTTTTTTGCCTGGATCAACAACGAGTCCGACTCGATCAATACCGGCGCTTCGGATGGCATCCACGGCTGAAACCACATATTGATACTTGACGCGATTGTCACCTTTGACGTAGACGACGCGCTCGCCGATTGGCTTATTTTCCATCATCTTTTCAATGCGCGTCTTCATCTGTTCCAGTGTCACAGAATCGCGTCCCAAAAAATAGGTTCCATCCGCCGGGATCGCCACAATGACCGCTGACTCCTTGTTGATGGCCTGATCTTCCTCTCCATGCGGTCCCTTGGGCAGCACAACTGTCACGCCCTGTTGCAAGAAGGGTGTCACCACCATGAAGATGATGAGCAACACCAACATCACATCCACCATGGGCGTGACATTGATGGTGGCGACAAGCCCCCTATTGGCGCCAACTTGCATGCCCATAGCTATTCACCTCGCTTCTTGAGGAAGTAATCAATCAACTCGGATGAAGAGTTCTCCATCTCGACAACGAACGAGTCCACACGGCTGGTGAAATAGTTAAACATCCACACCGCCGGCAGCGCCACGAAAATGCCAAATGCTGTGGCCACCAATGCCTCAGCAATTCCACCGGCGACAGCGCCGATACCAGCCGATTCAGCCAGCTTCAGGCCCTGAAATGAATTGACGATGCCGACGACCGTGCCAAACAATCCAACAAACGGGGCCGTCGAACCAATCGTGGCAAGCGCCGACAAGCCACGTTTGAATTCAGCCGTCTTCACCGCGATAGCTCGCTGCAAGGCACGCTTGGCCGAATCAATAATTTCTCCAGGAATCTCCTTTGAGAGTTTGTGGGCTTGAAATTCTTGGAGACCCGAATTGACGACCATCGCCAGATGGCTCTTCTTGAACTTATCCGAAATGCTAATGGCTTCGTCAATCTTTCCGGTGCGCAGCGCATTGGCTACTTTCGGCGCAAATTCCCGCGACTGCTTCTTTGCAGCATTGAAACTCAACCACCGCTCAATCGTCACGGCAATTGAGTACATAGACATGATCGCCAAAATGATCACTGTCGCCAATGCCACGCCACCCATACGGCGCAACATATCCCACAAGGTGAAGCTAATTTCCTGTCCCCCTTCCTGCAACCAGAGAGCCAGCGGCCCTCCTGCTCCAAACAACATCTCAATCATGGTATCAAATGCCTCCTCATCAAGATTTGTTCAATTGAGACTCATAGTCTGAAATTGAAAATCAAAACTCCAGTGACTTTAATCGGCACACCGCTGAGCAATGTCGGGCGGAACTTCCACCCATGCGCCGCTTCCAGCGCCGCTTGCCGCAACAGCGGATGCCCTTCAATGACGCTTGCTGAAATGACATTCCCTGCCTCATCAATCACCACTTCGACTTGAACCGTACCGGACACGCGCGCGCTGCGTGCAATGGCCGGGTACGTCGGTTCAACGCGACGGATGGCGTTGCCCTGAAGCACTCCGCCAGAAACGCGACGAGGCGTTTTGGGAACCTCAACCTTCGGCTCTTCTTTTGGCGGCGGTGGTGGCGGCGCAGGCGCTGCTCCCGTGCCACCTAACACACCCCCTACAACTCCACCAATGACACCACCGGGCACACCACCCGGAACGCCGCCCGGGACACCAAAGCCTGCTCCGGTTGTCTCTACCTGCACTACAGGCATGTCAGCCTTCGGGAGCTCTTTCAGGACTTTGGTCGGAGCGACAAATCCCTTGGGAACGATGATCGCTGATTTGGGGATAACCGGTGCAGCAGGAGCTGCAGCCGGTGGCGGTGGTGGTGGCGGCGGCGGCGGTGGCGCTACTAATGCTGCCGACATCACCTGTTCCTTAAACTCAGGGTTCGCCAGCATAATGCCGGTCACGATTGAGACCAACAAAGCCACCGCATAAGCGACCATCGTGCCAAGAAAATACCATTTGGTCTGAGTTTTGACCTTCTTCGTGGTTGATTCGATCAAAGAATTCTCAAACATATATCCCCCGTCTCCTTGCCAATGGGTCAACGGCTATTTTGCTCTCATTGAATTGTCAGGCCAACAAGCGCCCTCAGTATAATCCGATTTGAATTGCCAGTCAAGCAGAACTTAACTGGCAACCATCTTACGTTTTACATCACGCCGAGCTGATGCAACCTCCTGGTGACCAGAGGCGCGTAGCTCCTTGCGTTGTTGCCACCAGACCATAATCGGACTGGCAATAGCCAGCGTTGAATAGGAGCCAACGACAATACCAATCGTCAACGCTAACGCCAAACCACGCAATACTGGCCCTCCCCAAATCAGCAATGCCAACACGGCGAGAAAGGTCAGCCCAGAGACTAAGATTGTGCGCGAGAGCGTCTGATTGATGCTATCGTTGACCAGTTGCGGCAGACTGTCTTTACGTCTTAGTTTCAGGTTCTCGCGAATGCGATCAAAGATAACGATCGTATCATTGACCGAGTAACCGGCTAAGGTCAACAATGCGGCCACAACATTGAGAGAAATTTCTTCCTGTAAGATGGAAAACACACCCAGCGTTACTAACAAATCATGACAAACCGCCACAACAGCCGCTACACCATAAATCCATTCAAAGCGAAATGCCATGTAGAGAAGAATTCCGACAAACGATGCTAACGTGACATAAATCGCGCGCTGTTGCAATTCCGCGCTGATCTGAGGGCCGACCTCTTCATAGCCGGTCAACGCCACATTGCCGGCAAAAAACTGTTTCGGCAATGCATCGGCCAGCGCCGAAGAAAAGCCCGATATATTTTTTAAGTCGGCGATTTGATTGATGAGTCCACCACTCTGTTTGTCTCTATAATCAATGATCAGGTCAGCGTACTTGGTGTACTCAGCGGCAGCGGCTGATTGTCCTGAGGCATTGAGTCCGAGGGGGTCCGACTCAATCAATTTATTGCGCAAAGTCTCACGTCCAACTGTATTGAGGTCAGTTTTGCTGGCGGCATCAGCCGGATCATTAAAGCTGGCCAGCGCGGCTAAAATAGCCCGTTTTTCCTCGCCAATTCGCTCAACGGGTTCAGGCGCGGCAGAGGTTGCCGGTGAAGCCGGCGCCGGTGAAACTGCAACGGGCGGCGTGCCAGCCTGACCTGACGAGTCGGTTGGCGCTTGCGGTTGGGCACCCGATGCTGGCGATGCCGTCTCACCAGACTGAGGCCGGTTGGTCCCGGACTGTGGTTGCGCTGAGGGCGTTGTTGCCTGAGGTGGCTGAGCCTGTTGTAATGAAGCAGCAAGCACGTCTCCTGCCGATGGTCTATAGCCAACGTTGGTCGCTCCCTGTCGTTGCGGCAAGCGAATTAAGACTTGATTCTCATTGCCTGTGATCGGATCACTAATGGGTTGAATGATAACCTTACCTACATCAATTCCATGTTTACTCAAAGCCTGACGGATTTGATCCTCCGATGGACGCCGTTCTCTAAACTTGACAGTGGCCAGCACGCCGCCAGAAAAGTCAATGCCTAAATTGAAGCCTTGAACAACCACGGAGATCATGCCGGCCAGGAGCAAGGCAATTGAGAGCATAATAAACGGACGCTTGAGGCCCAACCAGTCAACGTTTGGATTCTTAATTAGCTCGTACATGACACGTTTCTCAGATACTCAACCGTTCCGGAGCCGCCCCTTGTCGGCTCAGCAGCCACAGGAAAAATGTCTTGGAGGCAAACACAGCCGTAAACAGATTGGCGAGCAACCCGCACACCAGCGTGACGGCAAATCCGCGAATTGGCCCAGTGCCGAACACAAAGAGAAACAGGGCAGCGATAATCGTGGTGACATTGGAGTCGAAGATGGTGACAAATGCGCGATCGAATCCCAGCGTCACCGCCGACATCACCACCTTACCGCTTTTGAGTTCTTCACGAATACGCTCAAACACAAGCACGTTGGCATCCACAGCCATGCCAATAGTCAGCGCAATACCGGCAATGCCAGGTAGTGTCAGCACCGCGCCGAACAACCGTAAAGCGGCCAGCAACAGGAAAACATTCAGCACCAGGGCGACCACCGCGTTGACGCCGGAGAGACGGTAATACAGGATCATGGCCACAACGACTAACGCGAGTCCGACAAGCGCCGCCGCCACGCCCTGCCGAATTGAGTCAGCACCCAGGCTCGGTCCGACGGTGCGCTCCTCTAAATAGGTGAGGCGAGCCGGCAGTGCTCCTGAATTCAACGTCAGAGCGAGGTCATCAGCTTCTTCCTTGGTAAAATCACCTTCAATTACACCTTCAGCCTCAATGCGACTTTTGATATTGGGCGCGCTTTTGATGACGTCGTTCAGCACAATTGCTAATTGTTTGCCAATGTGACTGCCGGTGAACTCGCCGAATTTCTTGGCGCCTTCCGGGCGTAACGAAAAGAGAATTTCGTAGGTGTTGGCCCCAGTTCGTGAGATGACACCTTGAGCGCGTCGCAGTTCAGCGCCCGTCACCACTGGCGTTTTTTCCACAACGTAATACTGCTCTGTCTTCGGCTCATCGGCACTGCGACGGCGTGATTCGACCGGCAAAATTTGCTTATCCGGCGGAACGGTTCCACCCAACTCTTTCAGCGCTTCGTCGCGGGAGGCAAACGGGCCGTTGGTGACCAGCTTTAACTCCAGGCGCGATTCGGCGCGAATCAAATTCTTGACGCGCTCCGGGTCATCCACGCCGGGCAATTGCACCAGAATTTGATGCGCCGAGGCCGGCCCGTGTCGTTGAATGGTCGGCTCAGCCACGCCAAACTCGTTGACGCGCGTCTCGATGATGCGCAACGCTTGCTCAGTGGCGCGATTGGCTAACGCAGCGGCTTCTTCAGGCTTGATCGTGAAGACGACGTTCTTGCCTTGTGTTTCCACAACCCAGCCGGGCCCAAAATCCTCGCCAATAAATTTCTTCACGTCCTCGATGCGGGTGGTGTCGTCCATCTCGACAACGACCTGCCCAATGCGCGGCGAGACGACGTTCTTCACTTGAATGTTTTCCTTTTGCAAGATATCGCGGGCCTTGGCGATGTTGCCATCGGTGACGGCTTGCAGGGCGTCGGTTGTCTGTACCTTGAGGATTAAATGACTCCCACCCTTGAGGTCCAAGCCAAGCTTGATATTATCAGCCAGGTTCTTTCTCAGTTGCGTCAGCGTGAAGTTACTTTTGAAGACGGAGGCCGAGAACTCCCCAGTTAACGGATCGGTCAGGCGGAATGGACCAAACAGGAGAAACAACGCCAGTAACATTACACCCAGAATGATGTAGAGACGAACACGAACATTTTTGGTCATACTTTAATCTACCGCTCTAATTATTAGTTGAGTCAGACCGCGAATCCAACCCAGCCACCGCCGAGCGTGAAACCTCCAGCCGAGATTGATCCGAGCGAATCGTCAGCCGGTCGTCACGTACACTGAGGATCGTCCCATGAATCCCGCTGACCGTAACAATTTTGTCTCCGACCTTCAGGTTGTTAATCAGCTCTTGCAATTTCTTTCGCCGAATTTGCTCGGGGCGAATGATCAGCAGATAGAAAATGGCCAGGACAATTAGAAAGGGGATAAATGCTGTCAATGCGTTCATAACAACCGACCCACATCGTTATGTTGGATTGTTGGAATTCGCTTGATACCGGCCAGTGAACTCAGCGTAAAACTCCGCGAATTTTTTAAGCGCGATAGCATGCCTCATTTTACTTATTGTGTCAAGATAAAAATAGAGGTTGTGATGGGTGCAAAGGATCGCGCTAAGCATTTCATTGGACATATATAGATGCCGCAGATACGCCCGTGAATAACGCCGGCAGACAAAGCACTGGCAGCGCGCATCAATAGGATTTGGATTGCGCGCCCACGTGGCATTTTTGATATTGACCGGTCCGTCGGTGGTGAACACTTGCCCATTGCGCGCATGGCGGGTCGGCATCACGCAATCGAACATATCCACGCCGCGGGCCACGCACTCGAGTATATCCAACGGCGTGCCGACACCCATCAAGTAGCGCGGCGCTGACTCCGGCATGCTGGCTGTCGTCGCCTCGACCGTGTCGTACATCTCTTGCTTGCCTTCCCCGACACTTAATCCGCCAATGGCGTATCCATCAAATCCGATCTCCACCAGTGCCTCCAGACTGCGCTGTCGCAAATCAACAAACGTGCTGCCTTGGATAATACCGAACAGCGCCTGCCGTCGCGCAGCGTCCCGTTCATCAAAGCGCTGTCGGCAACGCCGCGCCCAGCGTGTTGTCAGCGCGACAGCTTGCTCGGCCACAGCGTACGGGCTTGGGTTGCGGACACATTCATCGAGCACCATGGCCACGTCTGAACCGAGCGCAATCTGGATATCCATCGCTGTCTCAGGCATGAGCAAGTGCCATGAGCCGTCCAAGTGCGATTGAAATTGAACGCCTTCCTCAGAGACCTTGCGCAGCGGCGCCAAGCTGTAGATTTGAAATCCGCCGCTGTCGGTCAGAATCGCGCGGTCCCACGAGATGAATTGATGCAAACCTCCCATCTGCTCAATCACTTCATGTCCAGGCCGCAAGTATAGATGGTACGCATTCGCTAAGATGATCCTGGCGTCCAATTGTTCCAGCATTTCCTGCGTTTGCGATTTGACAGTCCCACCTGTGCCGACAGGCATGAAGACAGGGGTTTCAATTGAGCCATGCGCTGTATGAAGCAATGCCAGGCGCGCACGGCTCGTGGCATCGGTGGCGATGACTTCAAACCCAAACGGGCGGCTCGAATCGCGACTCATAGGCTGGTGTTGATCGTTTGACGGGTTGGCATGGGAGGGCTATTATAGAAAGCGCTGTCAACCTTGAGAAGCGAGGACGATCATGAAACCGCTATTGTTATCGGTGGTACTATTGACCATCGCGTCAACGGTAAGCGCGCAAACAACCGGTTCATTGTTGGGCACGCTTCGTGAAAACGGAACAATGGCTCCGCTGGTCGGAGCCCACATCCGTATCATGGCAATGGCTTTTGATCACGAATTCGCCACTACGACTGATGAGCGAGGCCGCTTCGCATATCTTGGACTATGGCCGGGGCGTTATCTGGTCACCATCACCAAGAGCAACTACGCGACGATAGACGTGTTCGATGTGGTCATCGAGCGCAGTGAAACAACGCGGCTGGACTTAACGATGACGCCGGCAGACCGGGCACCTTTCAAACGCCAGATGATGCGCTATCGCCGCCCGCTCGTCTGTCTGGATGATGCGAATATCAAATATGTCTTTCGCGCAGGTTTCTGAGCATGGCGGCGCCACTGGTTCCCTGGAGCGATCTGTCTCAGCAGCGGCCGGCGCTCATCACCGAGACTGAACGGCCGCAGCCACCTTTTCCGCAGCATCGCGCATACTGGTTGCGCTCGTAATCGTCAATCCTGAATTGTCGAGCATCTGGCGAGCTTTGTCGGCATTGGTTCCTTCCAATCGAACGACCATCGGAATCTTCAATCCGATCTTTCGCGCCGCTTCGATAACCCCTTCGGCCACCACATCGCACCGCACGATGCCGCCAAAGATATTGATCAGCACTGCCTTGACATTGGCATCCGAGAGCAAAATCCTAAAGGCATTCTCCACCCGCGTCGTCGTGGCTGTGCCGCCGACATCGAGGAAGTTGGCCGGCGCGTTCCCGGTCAATTTGATGATGTCCATGGTGGCCATCGCCAGCCCTGCGCCGTTAACCATGCAGCCGATATTGCCATCCAGCTTGATGTAATTGAGGTCGTACTTCGAGGCTTCGACTTCCAACGGCGCTTCTTCATTCAGATCACGCAGCGCCGCATACTCTTGATGACGGAACAGCGCGTTGTCATCGAAATTCACCTTGGCGTCAAGCGCCAGCAGGTGACCTTCCTGTGTCAGCAAGAACGGATTGATCTCGGCCAGCGAAGCATCCAGCTTGACAAACGCATCAGCCAACGCCGTCATGAACTTGGTGGCCTGGCCAACCAGCTCGCCGGAGAAGCCCAATCCGAACGCCAATCGTCGAGCTTGAAACCCCTGCAATCCAAGCATCGGGTTGAACGGTTCTTTGAGAATCGCTTCAGGATTGGTGGCTGCGACTTCTTCGATATCCATACCGCCGGCAGCGCTGGCCATGAAGACGGGCAATTGGAGGCTGCGATCCACCACGATACCCAGGTAAAATTCCTGCTTGATGTTGAGCGCTTCTTCGATCAGCAGTGTTCGTACCTGCCGGCCTTCTGGCCCCGTCTGATGCGTCACCAACGTCATGCCCAGCATGGCGCGGGCCAGTTCGACAGCTTCCTCGGGCGAAGCAGCCAGTCTGACGCCGCCGCCTTTGCCGCGACCACCAGCATGAATCTGCGCTTTGACAACGACGCGACCACCAAGCTGCTCAGCCGCCGCACGAGCCGCTTCTGGCTCGGTGATCACGATCCCACGCGGCACAGTCACGCCGAACTGCTTCAGTAATTGCTTGGCTTGATATTCATGAATCTTCATAGTCTGAACGTTCCTAATCCGTTGCCACTTTTCGACCGGCAACGAGAGCGGCACTTTATGGCGTGCTCTAGTAAAAGTCAAGGCTCGCACCGACAGCCCGTAGACACGCTGCGCCTCTAAAAATAAAATTACGCCTTACGAGGAGTGAGGGCTATGAATATAACCAGCGCGTTACTCATCGTTGATGTCCAAAACGATTTCTGCGCAGGCGGCGCCCTGGCCGTACCAGACGCTGAGGCGATCATTCCGGTGCTGAACAACTACATCGAGCAATTCATGCAAGCGGGACAGCCCATTTATGCATCCCGTGATTGGCATCCGCCGGTGACACGCCACTTCAAAGCCTATGGAGGCATCTGGCCGCCGCACTGTATTCAAGGCACAAAGGGAGCTGAATTCCATCCTGATTTGAAATTGCCCAACGAGGCGGAGATCATTTCAAAAGGCATGGCTTATGATGCTGACTCTTACTCAGCCTTTGAGGGCGTGGATAGCCAGGGCCGCAAGCTCGCCGTTGCTCTGCGCGAACGAGGCATAGACCACCTTTACATCGGCGGGCTTGCCACAGATTACTGCGTCAAGCACACAGCGTTCGATGCGCTGAAAGCGGGCTTTCATGTGACCATCCTCGAAGACGCCGTGCGCGGCGTGAACGAAGCCGATTCGGCCTATGCCATTGAAGAGCTCCTTCGCCTTGGGGCAACTAAGGGCGTTTTCCAGGATGTCACACACGCCGCTGCCTGAAGCGTTACCACCGTGGGCGCTCTTGGGCGGGTCGAGACCCAATCGTTCCGGCGCCACACGCTCCTGGCTGAGAGATTACCACTGGAGGCGCTGCGAATGAGCGCTCACGTTCCTGTCGCAGACCACTCCGGCGCATGAGAACGAGGAACACCGCCAGAGCCAAATGAGGCCGCGCAGAGCTTGTCGCTCCATTCACGTCGCCTGGCCAGGCTTGCCGTGCAGCGAAACTGCCCCTCTATTGTGGAATCTCAATTGGCTTGCCGGGCACAATGGTTGACAACTTGCTATCTCGTAGCGCCTCGTTCAGCTTCGGCACGGTCTGCTCGATGAATTGGTTGACCTGACCGAGCTTCTGCCGAACCTCCGCTTGAAGCTCGCCGAAGAATTCGCGTTGATAGGGCGTCGGCGCGGCATTCGTGCCATCCAGATCAAAGAAGAGCGAATTGATATGCTCTAGCAGTTTCGGACCGCTACTGAAGCCGGGTATATCGCGGGGACGGGTCAGCCCACTTTGCAACGACTCGACTTGCTTCAGATGTTCCGACAAGGCTTTCTTCAACTCCTCTGATGTGTCTGGGGCGCGGTCTTTGACCGTCTTGTCAAGCTGGGTTAGTTGGTCTTTGATGCTATCGAGCGCGCGCAGCGCATCATTGGTTGCCGATTGCATCTGGCGCAGTTTGAGCGTGTAATCGAGCTGCGCTTGAAGGTCAGTGGCTGGCACCGAGAACGTTGGATCAAGGCGAACCTCAACCCGTTTGGAGAGCGATGTCTCGCCCAGCGTCAGTTTGACTGTGTACGTTCCGGGCACAACCTGTGGTCCGCGCGGGCCGCCGGTGAATTCGGTCTCTTCTTCACTGGGCGGCCGTCGCAATCGCGGGCCCTCATAGCGCAAATCCCACGCCACTCGATTCAGTCCTTTTTCTTGCGGAATGTTTTTCAGTTCGCGGATCAACCGGCCATCGGCGTCCAGAATTTGAATCTTGACGGCGTTCTTTTCGTCGGGCTTGTTTTTCAGATAGTAGGTGATGAGCGCGCCATAGGGGGGATTAGGGCCGGTGAACGGTTTGTTGCCGATCCCATAGCGCGACATGCGCGTGGCAAACCGCCAGGCCGGCTTCATGTCAAAGAGGTGAACATCGCGGCTCAGGATGTCGGCGTTCAGTTGTTGAATTGGCGTCGCATCATCAAAAATCCACAACGAGCGGCCATGCGTGGCCAGAATCAGGTCGTTCTCGCGTGGGTGCACCAGTATGTCATGAACGGCCACAGTGGGCAGATTTTTCATGCCGAGTGAAATCCAGTTGAATCCGCCCGTGTAGGACACAAACAAACCAAGTTCGGTCCCTGCGTACAGCAGGCTGGGGTTGTTTGGGTCCTCGCGGACCACCCAGACATAGGCGTTATTGGGCAGATTGCCGGAGATGTTGGTCCAGCTTCGTCCTCCATCGGTCGTCTTGTAGATATACGGACGCAGGTCATTGAGCATGTGGCGATCAAACGAAACGTAGGCGGTGGTGGCGCTGAGGCGCGATGGCTCGACATGCGACACGGGCGAATAGGCTGGCAGACCAGGCACGTTTTTGATGACATTGGTCCAGGTTTGACCGCCGTCGGTGGTGACCTGCAAATTCCCATCATCGGTGCCGGCCCAGATCACACCGGCGCGAACTGGCGATTCATTAACGCTGATAATCGTGCAGTGATATTCGGCCGTGGTATTCTCGTTCCAGACTGGCCCGCCGGCTTCTTTGAGTTTATTCGGATCATTAGTGGTCAAGTCGGGACTGATGACAGTCCAGCTTCGACCGAAATCAGTAGACTTGAACAGCACATTGCCGGCGAAATAAACCGTCTTTTGGTCATGCGGCGAGGCGATAATAGGCGAATTCCAGTGGAAGCGATACTTCAACTCGCCGGCCGGCCCGCCATCGTTCCGACGGGGCTGCGGACTGACATCTTGTTGCTCGCGGGTGCGTATGTCGGTGAGCATCAAGTTGCCACCTTGCGATTCAGTTAAAACCAGGTCGGGATTGTTCGGGTGACTGACGACGTGAAAGCCGTCGCCAAAACTGATCAGCCGCCAGTCGTCATTGAGGATGCCCGCCGGCTCGCGTGTGCGGCTCGGACCGATCCACGTGCCGTTATCTTGCAAGCCGCCGCTGACGTAATAAAACGGCAACCGATTATCGGCATGAACCTGATAAAATTGCCCCAACGGCATATTGTTGACGTATTCCCACGTCTCGCCACGATCATAGGAAACGGCCACGCCACCATCTTGCCCTTGCCACATGCGGTGTGGATTGGTCGGATCAATCCACAAGGCGTGATAATCCACATGCGTGCGTTGCGAAATACGACGAAACGTTCTGCCACCGTCGTTGGAGACGAACAACATGGAAGCTATCGCGTAGATGCGGTCTTCGTCTGTCGGATCAACGCGCAGGTCAGAATAATAGAATCCGCGTGAGACGATATTGGCCTGTTTAGAAATTTGCTTGAACGTCTCGCCACGATCATCAGAGCGAAAGAGCGTTCCTTCTTTGGTCTCGCCGATCACATACACAATGCGCGGATTGCTTGGAGCCACCTTGACGCCCAATCGGCCCACCAGTTTGGGCAATCCTTGTTCGCATTTCTTCCATGTGCGGCCGCCGTCAACTGATTTGAAGATGCCGCTCTTTTCGCTGCCGCTGCGGAACGTCCAAGGCTTGCGCTCGAAATGCCACATGGCGCAAAAGAGGATATTTGGATTGGATGGGTCTATATCCATGTCGGCCACGCCGTGTTGCGCATCAATGAACAACGTCTTTTGCCACGAGCGGCCGCCATCAGTAGTCATGAACACGCCACGTTCCTCGTTGGGTCCGAACGCATGTCCTAATGCGCCGACATAGACGATGTTTGGATCGCGCGGATTGATCAGGATGCGCGAAATATGGCGTGTCTGTTGGAGTCCTAGGTGCTGCCATGTCTTGCCGCCGTCGGTGGACTTGTAGACGCCGTCGCCGAATGAAACGCTATTGCGCACGTTGGCTTCACCTGTGCCCACCCAGATTACGTCGGGATTACCCGGCTCCAAGGCGATGTCGCCAATTGAAATGGTGCCCTGCCGTTCAAACAGGGGCGTCCACGTCACGCCGCCGTTGGTTGTTTTCCACAATCCACCAGAGGCCGTTGCCACATAAACCAGATTAGGATTGCCGGGCACGCCTTCAACATCGGTCGTCCGTCCACCCATGTTAGCCGGGCCGATACTGCGCCACTCTAATCGCTCAAACACGGTCGCCGGAATCGGCGACTGCCCATCACTGGCAAGCCGCATTTGAGCCAGAAGCTGATTCGGGATCAAACTCAAGGCAACGAGCCAAGCCAACCAAGAAGTAACGAGTAATTTTTGGATTCGCACAATAGACCTCCTCACCCGAAGAAATTAAGCATCGGACTCCGCCGCTGTCTGACCTCAGTGATAAGAATTTGCTATCGTTCGGAGAGGCTAATTCTATGGCGATCTGGCTTGGTAGGTCAAGTCAAGAACGGACACGGCGCGTGTGAACGCGACAACATGCAGTGCTCATTCACTCTCATGAGCGTCACTCGATGCTCTGTTACTACACTGGGGTCACCATTCATCGCTTGTCACCCTCGTTTCGTCGGCCGTTCTTGCCAGAATAATCGGAGATGAAGGGAACGAAAAATGGACGCGGCTTGCCGTCGCTGTCGTTACTCGTTCTTGCCGAGCTTGACAGGAATGACCAGCTCCTGACCATCGCGGATGACTTTGACCTGCACGGTTGTGTATGGCGCTGTTTGACGGATGCGCCGACTCAGCTCACTGGGCGTGCGGATGGGGTGGCCGTTGAACTCAATGACGATGTCGCCATTTTTGATGCCGGCCAAATCAGCCGGATCATTGGGCAGGACGTCATTCAGTTGCACACCCCACAGCTCTCTGCCGGGCACACGGACACGTTCGCCATCATCACCGATGCCGAAAAAACCGACCGGCCCGTCTGGCCCACGATCACGGAAATCGTCCTCGATACCCGTCACTACGATCACTTCCATCGGTTGACCATCGCGCAGAATTTTGAGCCGAAGCTCTGAGTGTGGCGGTGTTGATCGCAGCACTCGGCGCAGCTCCCGTTCGCTGCGCACCAGCGCGCCGTTGGCTTCAACGATCACATCACCACCAATCAAGCCAGCCTGGTCGGCAGGCGTCCCGTCGTAAACCTCCTCAATCATCACTCCCTGATCTTCATCTTCGAGATTGACGCCAATATAAGAAGCGGGCAGGGTTGCCACCGCGGGCGCTGCGCGACGGTTCGATATCCGATGCGTAATGATCCCACCAACCACTACGCTGAGCGATACCACTCCAACGGCGATCCAGATAGCAAGCCGACGGCCGCGCCGTAGGCCGCCACGAGGGCGCATCTGGGTTGTTTCTTGCCCCATCGGCGCTGGCGTCATCCACGGCGGCGGTGTCGTATATGACGCTGGCTGTGTCTGATGATCTAGTGTCTCTGTGGCTACGTAATCCGGCAGACTTTGATCCAGCCGATAACCACAATAGCGGCAGAATCGCTGGTTTTCAGTCGTTTCTGCGTTACACTGTGGACACCTTGACGTCATGATGATGCTCCCCGGTATTGAGTTGGTGATGGCCACGACACATTGTACTGAGCCACAGCCTTCTACGCTACAAAGGAGAGACGAGTTTCGACCATTTCTGGACTAGAGCGGTTTGCGAATCAATCTACGCTGGGAGCGCACACTGCAGCGTGCATGAGCCCTCAAGGTAGGCGCTCCCTGGGTAAAGGCATTTGAAAATCGCTATAGTGATGCTTGGCTACTGATGCTTGGACGCATCAACAGGTTCAGCATCAACACGTGGCTGAAGAAGACCGCCTCAAGGTTTGCCACCTCAGAGAAACGATGTGGAAAGCTTTTGATCAACCTCGGCAAGAATAGCCCAGCCCGCGTCGTGCCCCTGTGAACTCATGCAGAGGCGATCACATCGGCTTGTTGGCTACCAACCGCCAATGGAACCTCACCGAGAAATGATCCGATAGGCGGGCGCTCGGCATCCACATCACCAGCAGCACGACGACTACATGGGCGCTCAGCGCCCCCCTCACCAGCAACGCGACGGCAGCCTCCAAGCTCATTGGAAGAGGCCTTCGCCCAATACTGGCGCAATGACAAGGCTGACCACTGACATCAGCTTGATCAAGATATTCATCGAAGGTCCTGAGGTATCTTTGAAGGGATCGCCGACCGTATCACCGACGACAGCCGCCTTATGGGCTTCGCTGCCCTTGCCGCCGAACTGGCCTGATTCAATATGCTTCTTGGCATTATCCCAGGCGCCGCCGGCATTAGCCATCAATAGCGCCAGCAAAACGCCTGTCGTTGTTGCGCCGGCCAGCATCCCACCGAGCGCCTGTTTGCCGAAGATAAATCCTACCAGGATCGGCGCCAGCACAGCGAAGACGCCGGGCAGGATCATCTCCTGTAGCGCCGCCGTCGCGGAGATGTCTACACAACGCGCCGTATCGGCCTTGGCTGTGCCATCCATCAATCCAGTGATCTCACGAAACTGCCGGCGCACTTCCTCAACCATCTTGAATGCCGCCTTGCCAACCGAGGACATCGTACTGGCCGCAATGAAGAACGGCACGATACCGCCGATGAACAGACCGACAACCACATAGGCATTGGTCAGATCAATCACGCTCATGCCGGCTGAACTGCGGAATGCCGAAAATAGCGCCAGCGCCGTCAGTGCCGCTGAGCCGATGGCGAATCCCTTACCGACGGCTGCCGTCGTGTTGCCGAGTGCGTCCAGACCATCAGTGATCTTGCGCGTCTCTGGCCCCAGATGACTCATCTCGGAAATCCCCCCAGCATTGTCGGCAATCGGACCGTAGGCATCCACTGACATCACCAGTCCTGTCGTTGCCAGCATCCCGACGGCGGCAATGCCAATGCCATACAACCCGGCTACGGCATGCGCAATGAGCACTGCTGAGCAAATTCCTAACATCGGCAAAATCGTTGACTGCATCCCGACAGCCAATCCGGTGATGATGTTGGTCGCAGACCCCGTGAGCGAAGCTTCGGCAATGCGCAGAATCGGCTTTTGCGCAGTGTAGTACTCGGTGATGTACCCGATGACTAAGCCGGCAACAGCGCCGGCAAGCACAGCCCAAAACGGACCATAGGGGACGGGGCTGTTGGGAAACTCCAACCCCATCACTGACACGGCAACGAACGTCCCTGCCACCATCAACGCAGATGAGAGCAGCGTCACCGATTTGAGCACGCTGGCCGGATTCATCTTTTTCAGCGCGCCGACAGCGATCACACTGATCAACGAGCTGAGCGTGCCGATGGCGGCAATCAGCAGCGGCAGCGCCATCCACATCAAGCGAGAACCGGTGAACTCCGCCGTCGTAGCTGCAATGGCAATGGTGGCCACGATCGCGCCGACATAGGACTCAAACAAATCAGCGCCCATGCCTGCCACATCACCGACGTTGTCGCCGACGTTATCGGCAATTGTTGCCGGATTGCGTGGGTCATCTTCCGGGATACCGACTTCAACCTTGCCAACCAAATCAGCGCCGACATCGGCTGTCTTGGTGTAGATGCCGCCGCCGACACGGGCAAACAGCGCAATGGAACTGGCTCCCATAGCAAAACCGCTGATAATGGCTGACGCCGTTTCGGGCGGCGTTCCGGCAATGATGGTGTACAGATAGAGCAAGAACCCAACGCCCACCAATCCCAGGCTGGCCACAGACATGCCCATGACGGAGCCGCCGTTGAACGCGACGCGCAACGCCTCGCTCTGTCCCCGACCGCGTGCCGCCTCAGCCGTTCGGACATTGGCGCGGGTCGCCGCTTTCATACCGAAGAAGCCGGCCGCCATCGAACATGACGCGCCGAAGACAAACGACAACGCCGTCAGCCCACCGTGCGGCAAGCCGAACGTAATAACAACAGCGACGACGACGATAAAGACAAGCAAAATCGAATACTCCCGCCGCAAAAAGACCATCGCGCCATCGTGAATGGCATTAGCAATCTCGATCATCACTCCGTCGCCAGCCGGTTGGCGCAGAACCTGCCGGTAGGTGAGCGCAGCAAAGGCCAACCCGACAAGGCCGATCAGCGGCATCATTAATATCAATGTCGCGTCATTCATGATTGTATAGCTCCAGAACCATAAATTGGGTCAGGCCGTTTTGGCCTCGTCCCACAATGCGTCCATTTCTTCCAGCGAGCATTCGCGCAGCGAGCGGCCGCGCCGGTGCAGCTCGAGCTCAATGTGACGAAATCGTTGCTTGAACTTGCGATTGGCCCCGCGCAAAGCGAGCTCCGGATCAACCTGAAGCTTGCGAGCGAGATTGGCAATGGCGAACAACAGGTCGCCGACCTCTTCTTTGATCCCCTCTGGGCTTGTCTCAGCCGCTTGCATCTTCTGCCTCAACTCGCTCAGTTCTTCCTCAATCTTGCCGAGCACCTGTTCGGCATTGGCCCAATCAAATCCCACGCGCGAGGCCCGTTCGGTCAATTGGAACGCTTCCAGCAGCGCGGGAATCTTATTGGAGACACCTTCCAAGAGCGATGGAACCTCGCCGCTCTTGTTGGCGGTCTTCTCAGCTTGTTTGATTCTCTCCCAATTGTGGAGCACCTCGGCGGCCGTCTCAGCCTTGACATCGCCGAACACATGTGGATGCCGGCGCACGAGTTTCTCGTAGACATGGCTGATGACGTCATCAATGGTGAACTCGCCCCGTTCGGCGGCAATCTGCGCATAAAATGTCACGTGAAAGAGCAGATCACCGAGTTCATGTTTCAGAGCTTGGACATCCCGATGCTCGATCGCCTCCAGGGTTTCATAAGCCTCTTCGATTGTCATGGGGGCGACGCTTTCATAGGTCTGCTCTTTATCCCAGGGACAACCGTCGGGGCCACGCAGCTTGGCAGCCAGTTGGACTAACTGCTCAAATGTAATGTTGGACATAGGCGCGGCATTATACGTGAGCCACATCCGAGCAGCAAGGAGATGACCATGCGTTCGTCTATTTCTTTCTGCTGCTGACCTACCGTGAGGAGCAAAATTACTGCTTACAGTTGAGCATCTGGGCTTCTATTTCTTTCCACTGCTGACTGAGCGGCGGGGCCGATTCGGTTGACGCAGTTGCATCGCCAGCCGCTGCACTTTATCCAGGCCAGGCTTTTGAGGTCGGGGTTTTTGCTGGTCTTTCTTCTTCGGCATCGTCACACCTCCTACTAGCACAACATTGGCACCACTGAGACGAGCTGTAATTCCCTCTTCGGCATTGTCGCACTCCTTGTCACACACGTTTGTTCACGCCACGGTCGCGGCGACGTCACTTCTACTGAAACGTGAGCTCTTTGAAGAAGAAGAAATCACCTGAGGGCGGAATCCGCACACTCCCGACGCGCCGGCTCATCACTGCCACATTTGATGGATACCAGAGGTAAATCCACGGCACGTCTTCCGCCACAATCTCTTGAATGCGTCCGTACAGTTTCACCTGTTCCTGGCGATCCTGGGTTGCCTCGGCTTGCTCAATCAGGCGATCCACTTCGACGTTGCGATAGCGCGCGCGGTTGAGAAAACCGGTCCGCTCCCGCTCACTGATGGTTGGGTCAAAGGGAATTGAGCGCGAACCGAAAGCAGCTTTGAAAATATCTGGAAAGTAACCGCCAACCAACCGCAGAAATCCCATCTGATACTGCCCGCGATTGAGAAAGTTCGCATAGGTCTGAAACTCATACGACTGCAATTCAACCTCAATGCCAATGTTGCGCAGGTGCTCTTGCACGATCGTAGCAATCTGACGGGGCTGCTCGGCTGAGGATGTTTTCAGGCTTAGGCGTAAGCGCGGCTGCGGGCCATCGCCGTCCGGGTCAGGGTAACCTGCTTGATCGAGCAATTGGCGGGCCATCTCAGGATCATAATCGTACCTTTTGACATTGGCATTATAGGCCCAATGAGTCGGTGGCAGGACGGTGCTGGCCAATCGCGCTTGCTGCTGCAGCAGGTTCTTGATGATCGTCTGACGATCTAATCCGTAGGCAATCGCTTGACGGACGCGGCGGTCGGCCAGCACTGCGTCAGATGTATTCAAGAGTAGGTATTCCACCGGCGCGCCATCAGCAATGGTCACGTTCAACGTTCCGAGCCGACGCTGCTCTTCAACAAAATCCGGCGACAATCGCGTGTTGAGCGCAAAGTGCACAGAGCCGCTCAGTAACTCTAAGGCGAGCGTGGTCGGGTCGCGCACAACCTTCAGCCGGAGCCGTTGAATACGAGGCGCACCTCCAAACGCCGTGGGGAACGCTTCCAAATCAATGTGCTGCCCTTGAACAAAGTTGACGACACGAAACGGACCCGTGCCAATGGGATTGGCGGCAGCCGTCGGCCCCGATCCTTCCGGGATGATGCCAACTGCAACTAAATCTACCAACAGCCCTGGGTATCGTTCACGACAGCGAAACACGACTGTACGGTCATCCACCACCTCGACTTTGCGAAGCCGACTGAACGCGGCACGCTTGGGCGAATCAAATCCGGGCGCGATCATCGTCTCAAATGTGTATGCAACATCGTGAGCCGTGAGTTCTTTACCGTTGTGAAAGGTGATGCCGCGCGGTAGAAAGAACGTGAAATTTTTCATCTCCGCGTCCACTTGCCACCGTTCGGCCAATTCGGGAACCAACTCGAACCGCTCGTTTTTCTGTACCAGCGTATGGTAAATGAGCTGTTGAACGCGCGCTGTATCTGACGTGGTCGCGCCACGTGGATCAAACGTCAGCGGCGCTGACTCAATCGCGACGACCAGCGTTCCGTGATCAACCTGCCCGGAGCCAACACATCCGACACCACCACAGCAGAGCATTACAAGCCAGCACACGAGTCGCCCCAGAGCCGGTCGGTGAAGCTGACGTCGGGCGTTGAACTGCATAGCACGGACGAGACTTATATCACAGTGACGATGCTCCGTCCAGCACAGCAGTCTCAATGTGAACTCCACGTGAACGCCGGATTGCACAAAAATTATGCAAAATGCTAAACCTGATTGAAAAATCGGAATTTGAGACGCGCTGAGCCCCACTTTTCCACAGACTTTTCCACAGATATTGTGGAAAACTCAGCCTACCTCTTCGAGAGGCGTCACGCTGAAAAACGGTTTTCAACCTTGAAAGAATGTCTCAGACAGGGTGGGTTAGTGGCTGTTACCGGCACGCTGATACGGGTCGGCCCAACCACGAGTCCGGTGCTGATTCCAAAAGAGTTAATCGGTTCCATGTCACCCAAGCGGGCACGCCTGTGGCATGGCACAGCAGTTGCACAACTGACTAGCCGGTGCAAGACCATGGGTGCCTTATTGAACAACGTGTTGAGCAATGAACACTCCATGTCGCACTTTCTTATCTTGAGCCGCGATACCGAGTTGGCCAAGAGCATTCAAGCAACGTTGCGACGTGGCAACTATCGCTCGACTATTGTCCGCAATCCCCGGCAGGCCACGCTTGCCATTCTAAGTCATCGCGACATTGAAGCGGTCATCTGTGACGCACGACTCCGATTTGGCCGTGAGGAGGAAAAGGCGTTTTATCAACTGAGGCAAGACCTGATTGGTTTGAGCATTCCCTTGGTGCTGTTGGTGGACCCGCAAGACGAACTGCACTGGCACCGAGCCAATCAATGGGCTACAGATGAGTTTGTGGCCACACCGGCTGACGAGGAAGAATTGCTGGTGAGAATGAAAGGGGTGCTCTGGCGTAAACAGATGCAAGCCAGCCCACATCGCCGCACTCCGTCGCCGGACTTACTGCAAGGATTCATTCATTACGTCACCAATGATCTGGAAACGCGCTTTGAAACCCATTCGGTCGCCACATTGACTTTGTTGGAAGCGCAGGGCGCATGGGATTTGTTGATGGCAGAGGATGATCGCTGCGACAGTCTGACCAATCACCTGCTAGAGCTGTTGGCCGATCACCTGCAACGGGAGGATCGGCTGGCTCACCATGGTCGCGTGACGCTGGCTGTGTATATGCCGGGCCACGACGTTGACCAAGTCCACGGCGTGTTGGAGTCACTGTCGGCCACGTTTCAGCGAATGATCGGCGTCGGCTTGTGCGCCGGTCTGGTCAGCTTTCCACAACACGGGAGCAGTTACAGTGAATTGATTCTAGCGGCCGAGCACGCCTTAGCCCAGGCTCGAACCGACGGCTCCATGCGCGTGGCCGACCAGCCTACCAATCAACAGCCACAGGCTGACCGGCGCAAGATTCTAATTGCCGATGATGATCCCTACCTGGGTGCGTTGCTCGAAGCAACGTTCAAGGCTCTTGGATACCAAACCATTGTGGCTGACAATGGCCGCACGGCCATTGACTTGATTCAAACGAATCCACCGGACCTGGTGATCTTAGATCATCTGATGCCCGGCCTGACCGGCTTTGAGCTTCTTGAACAGCTCCGTGAGCAAGCTGGTGATCGGCAATTGCCTGTGCCGGTGATCATGTTGACGATGATGACGGCGCAGACAGACATTGTGCGCGGCTACTCGCTCGGCGTGGAGGATTACGTGGGGAAACCGTTCAACCCGCATGAGCTGATTGCCCGCGTCGAGCGCGTCTTAGGGATGCGATGAGGTCGAACGTATCTTGGAAACGCGATGATGTCGAGCACGTCTTGGCAATGCGATGATGAGGACTTGATGATGGACGCACAACGAATCTTGCTGGTCGAAGACGAACCCGACATCCAAAAGGTGGCAAAGCTGAGTCTGACGCTTGTCGGAGGTTACGAGGTCGCCGTTGTGGACAATGGGATCGAAGCCATCCGTCTGGCTGAACAGATCAAGCCCGATGTGATCCTGCTGGACGTGATGCTGCCGGACATGGACGGCTATGAAACGCTCACACGAATCAAACAACACGACCACCTGAAAGATATTCCTGTGTTGTTTATCTCGGCTAAGGCTCAGCAGAGTGAGGTCAGTTATGGGCTCAGTTTGGGCGCTATCGGCTACATCACCAAACCATTCGACCCGATGACCCTGCCCGCCCAGGTGCAGCAGTTTTTGCGAATCTTGGAGGGTAGACCGATGGATTTGCCTGAACTCTTCTCCGAAGAAGAACCGAGCACGATGATTTCATGAAGAATAACAACAATGAGAAGAATCTATGAAATCACAGAGCAATCACCATGATATCGAACGTCTGAAGAACGAATTTGTCTCGCTTGTGTCGCACGAATTGCGCACGCCGTTGACTTCGATCAAAGGCTCATTGGGATTGATCCTAGGCGGGGCGTGCGGCGAGCTGAACAATGATCTGCGTGATCTGTTGACCATCGCCTATTCTAACAGCGACCGCCTCATCAAGTTGATCAACGAAATTTTGGACCTGTCCAAGATCGAAGCCGGGCAAGTCCCCTTGAAAACCGCCCCAACCGATTTAACCGAAGTGGTTGAACAAAGTGTCATGGAGATTGGCGGATTCGCGCAACAACGAGGGGTCCTGATTGTCACCTCGTTGGAGCCAGACCTACCTTTGGTTCAAGCTGATGCCGACCAAATTCAACGCGTGCTGATGAACTTGCTATCGAACGCATTGAAATTCAGTCCGGCTGATGATCAGGTGGTGATCTCCAGTGAATACCGCGACGGTTGGGTAACCATTCGGGTCAAAGATCATGGCATGGGCATTCCGCCGGAATACCATGATCGAATCTTCAATAAGTTTCAGCAAGTCCAATCAGTGGTCACGCGTAAACTGGGCGGCACAGGCTTGGGACTCGCTATCTGCAAAGCCATCATTGACCAGCATGGCGGCCGAATCGGCGTAGAAAGCGAGCCCGGAGCGGGAAGCTGCTTCTACTTTTCATTGCCCATCGCGCCACCCACTGCGACTCGTGAGCCACGAGCGCCCGCCCACCCCATCACACCTGCGCCGCCGACGGAGACGCAGCCGCCAACCGGCATCAGAGGCGGCAACCGACCACGGAACTCATTCGTGCTCATGGTGGATGACGATCCGGGATTGCGCATGGTTGTCTCCCGCATTGTTCAGCACTCAGGCCATCAGGTGGAAACGGCGAATAATGGTGAAGAAGCAATTGAGAAGGTCAAGAAACTGCATCCTGACTTGATTATCCTGGACATCTTGATGCCTGTGCTGAGCGGTTTCGGCGTCGTGCAAACACTCAGGCGCCATCCAGACACACGCCACTTGCCGCTGTTGGTCCTGACCACCAAGGACCTCAACGACGCCGAAAAAGAAGCGCTTCGACTTGGCCCGACCAAATTCCTCACCAAATCGCTGGTCACCGTAGAGACGCTCACGCTCGCAATGAACGAATTGTTGCAACACAGGCTCGCGGAGGTAACTGCATGACGTCCCATGTGGAACAAATCTTCCGGCAAGAAATGCTCAAGCTGCGCTCTCAATACATTCAGCATAGTCTCAGTCAACTGCAGACCGTGCGCTCGGTGCTGCAACGCTGGGACCAACCGCTGCTTGACATGGAAGAACTCACTCAACTGATGGTCATCGCTCACAAACTGCGTGGCTCAGGAAAAACCTACGACTTGCCAGAAGTGACCAGTTGGGCTGGATTGCTGGAGAGCGATTTGAAGACGGTGCTGGACAATCCCCAACGACTCACACCGGAGCGCCGTCGCACGCTCTTGTCCATCGTGACGCGCTTGCACTCAATCATGAGCGCAGCAGCTCGTCAGGATCGAGAAGAGAGGATCGAGTCTTGAGGTAAAAATTCCCTTGCTCCGACTTGACCCTCAGGACTCGCTCCTCTCTTGTCGTTCCTGCTGAACAATGAGCTGTCCTCACATGAGCTCACAACAAGCGCAGACGCATGCAGACTGCCGAGCGGCAACAATTCGCCCGGAATTCCCACGAATCAGCCACCGGCGAAGCAACCGACTCACGTGGCACTGTCTGAAAACCAAATTTGGCGGCCAGTGGCGCGACGGTGTTGGTCAAGATCACTGCTTCGCGGGCGCCTCGCTCACGTGCGCGCGCGATGATGCGTTCAATCAACATGCGGCCAAGCCCACGCCCACGATAATCAGGATGAACGGCCAGGGAGCGCAATAAACATGACTCGCCATACTGTTCCATCCCGATACACCCGATTACTTGCTCATCTGCTCGCGCTACCAAGAACAGCCGGATGTGCAGTTGCACCTCGGCGCTCGGCAGCCCAACCTGCTCCAACAGCGACTGAATCGGCGCAAGGTCTGACGCGCTGGCCACCTCAATGGCAACGTTGTGCCCAACCGATTGAGTCATGAGTATTCGCCTTCAGTTCTCATCGTGTCGTGGCTTTCGCGCCGAGATGCGCGCGCTCCAAACGTTCCCGATAAGACGGTCCCGATAACGATTCCAGAGCAACTGCGCATCGCTGTTGTCACTGTGGTTCATACTGGCCAGGAAACCCGCCAGTTGCTCTTCGGTGTAAACCATTCGCGCGGTCACGGCCACGTCAATCAAGCCAGCGTCTCGCATGGCCTGCAAGTACTCTGACTCCTTGATCGCCCCGGCGACACAGCCGACCAGCGCATCAACGCTTTGAACGATTTCATCAGGCAAGTCATC
This sequence comes from Blastocatellia bacterium, assembly GCA_025054955.1. Lineage (NCBI taxonomy): Bacteria > Pseudomonadati > Acidobacteriota > Blastocatellia > Blastocatellia bacterium. Next base: position 26,507 of record JANWZE010000099.1, read on the forward strand.
GCCCAGCACGATGTCCGAAATAGAGACGCGCCCGCCCGGCACGAGCACACGAACGACCTCGCTGAACACGCGCCGCTTGTCCGGCGCCAGATTGATCACGCAGTTGGAAATCACCCAATCCACGCTCTCATCTTCGACGGGCATCTGTTCGGCATCGCCTAACCGAAATTCAACGTTAGTCGCGCCCGCAGCGCGCGCGTTCTCTCGCGCCCGCGCGGTCATGGCCGGCGTCATATCAAGCCCGATGACGCGACCCGTCGGCCCGACTTTCTCCGACGCCAACAAACAGTCAATACCGGCTCCTGAACCAATATCCAACACAACCTGCCCCGCCTTGAGCTCCGCAAACGAGAGCGGATTGCCGCACCCAAATGCTGAGACCACTGCCCCGTCAGGCAGCATCCGCAATTCTTCTGCGGCGTATCCCACAACGCTGGCCAGCTCGGTCCGCTTCCGTTCCAGCGTGATGGGAACCGGCGTAGTCGAACCGGTCGAAGCGCAACACGAGCTTGCATCAAGAAGTTTCGTATACCCTTCCCGGACGGCTTGCTTGATTTCATCAGGTGTCAACGTCCGATTCATAAATCCTCCATGTTATTTCGATTTCTTGCGAATCTTCATCAATGAGGTTGGCGTCGAGCCGGCAGCGAGCTTGGTTTGCCGCCACTGGTCTACCGCCTTGCACAGCTCGCGCAAGGCCGAGAGCAACGCCGCGCGCTCTGCCGGTTTGATCTTTCTCAGAATCTCTTTCTCTGTCGCCAGAATCTCGCCCTGAATCTGACCGAGCAACGTCCGACCAGCGGGCGTCAATTCCACCCAACAGAGTCGCCGATCATGCGCGTCCACATCCCGATGCACTAATGCCTTCGCGACCAGTTGATCCACGATTCGTGTCATTGTGCTAACCGTCAGATGAAGCTGCCCGGCCAGCTCGCCCATCGTCATGCGTCCACGCTCGCCGATTGCCTCCAGCGCGTAACATTGCGAGACTGACACCCCGTGACAACAAATCTCGTTCCGGTCACGAAATTGATACTTCTTCACCAACTCGCTGACGACTTGATGGAGCGCTCGCGCTTGTTGTTCTAATGTTTGGCTCATTACTATGTCATCCTGATATTTGTAGGCTACAAGTATTGACGGATGCAACTGACGTGTCAAGTCGTTCTTGTTTCCCAAAGAGAACATCGTCAGCGGCGCCCGTCACCACCGCGATGCTGGCTAACAAAACAATGCTCGTCATGGTAAAGCGAGCCACATTCGCGCTCGCGAACCTGGAAAAATACGTCATCTCTTGCTTTGTGCGTCGCTGCTGAGTCATGCTTTTCGCTCGTTTTCCACATCAACGCTAACGGTAGACAGAAATGGTATGGCTCAATCTGCACAATCCATAGATTCGTCGCCTGGCCTGAGAAGGGCAGACCCGTTTTTTTCTGACCGCGCAACGCCAGCCACAACGGGAATACACAATCGCTGGTCCGACATACGCTACCAATGGCAACGGACTCATCCGGCGACAATCAGCAAGGAACACCTCTTGTGTTGTGAGTCGTCGGTCAGAAGCAGCATTCAAACATCGAGTAACGATTGGTGGCATTCGGTCGGCATCACGGTTGGCCATGTGATTCTCTTGTTGTGCCTCTTGCTCTGCTTGAACACAACAGTGCACGCGCAACGGCAGCCAAGGAAACCGGCCACACCAGCCCCAACATCGCCGCCGCCCGATGCAAAACAGACAATTCAACGAGTCGCTCAAGCCTGGGCGAGCAACGATGCAGAGAGCTTGCGTCGGACTTGCTCAGACGGCCTGATTGTCATCGAAGCGGGACGACGCATAGAAACGCTTCCGACCGTGCTGGAATATCTAGAGGTGAATTTTAAGAATTTTCCCAGCATGGAACTGAAGCTGGATCGTCTCCAGACGCATGTGACAGGCACAACGGCATGGGCATACGCTGAGACCCAACAAACAATGCGCACGGCGCACGGTCTGAGCTTGCGATTGACCGGTCATTCGTTTTACATCCTCCAGCGGCAACGTCAGGACTGGAAGGTGACGCTGATCAATTTCGATCTGAAACAGGCGCCGGCTCCCGGCAGCACAACCACTTCGTCTGCGCCGAGCGTGGAGGGCGCTTGGATGCTCGTGGCGACCAAAAACCTGACCAGCGGTCAAACACCCTCGTTGGCTGCGACGATGACGTTCACAGATCATCGCTTCTGTTATATCGTCACAGCGACCGACCGCCGTCAACCGAAGAACAAGCGCCTGCCCGATTACTCGCAGAAAGAGTTCAAAGAATTGTTGCGCGAGGTTGACGCTGCTGCCGGCACATATCGCCACGAGGGTAATAAACTGATCCTCACGTTCGGACACACACTGATGCCACAGCAAACCGGTCAAGAGCTGGTTCTGGAGAATGTTCAGGTGACAGCCGACCGCCTGAGCTTTGAAATAATCACTCCCGAAGGTCGTGTTCAGCGCGTCTGGCGACGGGTTGATTGAGGCAATCGCCACATTGGCTGCCACATTCATCATGCTCGCAGATGTTCCAGCGCCTAGCTTCCTTCTGACGAGGGCTTGGCGAGGCCACGGATTGCGACGCAACCAAACGGCAGAGGATGAAGCCGCGCCGGCCTGACACACCACTGCATCCTCCACAGGGCACTGTATCCGCCGATCATTCTCATCCTCCATCACTCACCTCCGCTCGCTGCAATGAGGGAACAGCTACTGAACCTTTGAAGCTGAATCGTATGTTTCAAGACTGAATCAAATGTTGCCGTCATCTTAGCTGGCCGATCAGGCTTGCGCTGCTACCTCGACGCGGTTAACCGGCTACTTGCCCACAATTAACATGACGATCTCAGCACATGGGCTTACTTGCTGCAATTGACCTGAACGGCACAGAAATTGCTCACGCTTTAAGTTCACAAGCACTCTCAGTGCGTGGTACGGGGTGGGTCTCAGTAACGCAAGAGATAGTTCATTGTCTCAGCGCAATAGAAATTAGCCTGAGCTTGTTGGAGAGCATCGCATGGACGAAGATAACCGCTCATACAATGAATCCGAGGAATCTGGTGAGGGTCTTGGCAATTCGAGAAAGGAAACCCAACGGGGAAACCTTTTGGACTTCACTACTGAGGTTGGCATCAACTATGATGGCCATCCAGGCTCTTCAGAACCGTTGAACCAGGAGGCGGTCAGTTTGCCATGGCCTGAAGAATGGTGGTTGGCGATGCCGCCTGAGCTAGAATCGCAGCCGGCGCTGGACGTTGCGCATTCAGTCAGTGATAACGGGTCGAACCAAAACGCTTATGATGAAGTTCAACGACGCTTGCAGGAGCGGGTCAATGAACTGACAAATTTGATGCAGGTTGCCCATCGCACTCACCAGCAAAGCCAGCAGCGAGCGCACGAACGTATCGGCCAACTTCAACAAGTCATCCACCGGTTGCGACAATCGCTTGAGCACATGCAGCAACAGGCTGACGAAGCGCAGCAGCAGGCCGCCGCGCGCATTCGGGCGCTGACCGACCAGATCAACGCGCTACAACGAGACTATCAGCAGTTGCAGCAGCAAAGCGAAGAAGACCGACGTCAGGCTGACGCGCGTATTCAGCAACTGAGCGATGAGATCAACGCGCTGCAACAGGCCGTAGCTGAAGCCCAACACCATGCCTTTGAACTGCAACGTCAATCTGAAGAGCGCATCGCCGAATTGACGACCATCAACGAGTCGCTCCGTTGCGCTCATGACGAAGCCCAGCAGCAGGCCGCCGCGCGTATTCAGGCGCTGACCGACGAGATCAACGCGCTACAACAAGACTACCAGCAGTTGCAGCAACAGGCTGACGAAGCCCAGCAGCAGGCCGCCGCGCGCGTTCAGGCGCTGACCGACCAGATCAACGCGCTACAACAAGACTACCAGCAGTTGCAGCAGCAAAGCGAAGAAGACCGACGTCAGGCTGACGCGCGCATCCTCGAATTGACCCAGATGGTCAACTCATTGCAACAATCGCGCGACGAGATTCAACACCACGCTGAAGAAGCGCAACGGCACGCCGATGAATATATCAATCAATTGACCAACGCGATCAAAACCCTGCGCCACGTTCACGAGCAAGCTGAGCAGCAGGCTGCCGCGCGTATTCAGGCGCTGAGCGATGAGATCAACGCGCTGCAACGGGCCGTCGCTGACGCTCAACAGCACGCCACTGAACTGCAACGTCAATCTGAAGAGCGCATCGCCGAACTCACGGCCATCAATGAGTCGCTCCGTTGCGCTCATGACGAAGCGCAGCAGCAGGCCGCCGCGCGCATTCAGGAATTGACGACGGCTAACGAAACACTCCAGCGCGCGCAAGCTCACGCAGCCCGCCAAGCCCAACAGCGCATCAACAATCTAATCATCTCCAATGAGGCGCTTCGGCAAGCTGAACAACAGGCGCAGACACAGATTCTGGAATTAAATGAGCGGTTGCAGGCGCTCAAACAAACTTATGAGGAAGCGCAACGCCAATGGCAAGATGCTCGACAACAGATGCAGGCTGAGATTGATCAATGGATCGCAGGCTATGAATCGCTTCAACAAGCGCATCAAGCCAGCGAACAGGCCTTCCAGCAACAGATCAACGATCTCAGGGCTAATAGCGCCACGCTCCAGCAAGTTCATGCGGAGGCCCAGTGGCAGGCGCAAAAACGCATCGAGGAGTTGCTCGCTGAAAATCAGTCGCTCGCACAGGCGCGCGATCAAGCCCAACAGCAGTGGCAGGCACAACGTGACGAACTCGCCCAGACTGTTGAGATACTTCGCCGCGCCTTGGATGACGCTGAGCAGGATCATCAACGTCGTCTGAGCGAATTGACCGAGATGCTTGACGCGCACAAGCAAGAGCGTGATGAGGCTCGCCAACAAGCCGAAGCATCCCAGCAGCAAGCGCAGGCGCAGATAGCCGAGCTTCATCAGACCATAGCCTCACTGCGCCACGCCCATGAAGAGACAGAGCGGCGATTGCAGGCGCGCATTGACGAGCTGGAAGCGCAGAACGAAACTTTGAGTCCCGCACGTGACGAGCATCAACAACAAGCTGAGGACCGACTGGCTCAGTTGCTGGCCGAAAACGAAGCATTGCGTGTCGCTCGTGATCAGGTTGAGCAGCAATCGCAAGCAGAGGTCGCAACACTGAAAGAGATGATTGCTTCGCTCCATCAAATGTGTCGCAAGTTGCAGCAGCAAGCCGAGGAGGCGACGCTTCCCTTGCACAAGCGCATCCAGGAATTGACGACGCTTCATCAGATGTTGAGTCAGGACCGTGATCACGCTGAGCAACAATGGCAGGCAGAGATCGCTCAGTTGAAACAAACCATCGAAACGCTTCAACACGAGCAGGCTGCGTCGCAGCAACGCATTGAGCAGTTAACGGCGGCCAATGAATCGCTCTCACGCGAGCTGGAAGCGGCGCGCCAACAGGCTCCATCGGCGGCCGATGAGCCCGCCGCTCAGACCAGCGGCGAGCTCGAGCGAATCAACCTCGCAGCGCAGGGGCGCATCAATGAACTGCTCAACACGATTAAGACAACCCGGCGCTCGTATGAAGAAGCCGAACGGCGCGCCCAGGAACGAATCAGCGAGTTGACATTGGCCAACGAAATGCTGCGTCGCGAGCGTGAGCGCATCGAGCGGGAGTCGCAGCAACGAATTGCTGAGCTCAATGAAATCATTGAGTGCCTGCGAGCCGCCCAACCCAGTTCATAGTCACCGTTAATAATCACTGCTATGCGCAGACCTGCCCTCTCTAAGCACCAACTTCATCGGCGACAGATGAGGTTCAGCTCTGTTGGCATGACGTCGGATGCGTGATCACAAGTGAACAAAACGTTTCAGCTCTGAAGCAATCATTGCGCCTTGCCGTGTTGGTTCCTTGCTCCACGCTCACTCAGTCTCCTCAAACCGCCGTCAACTTATGCTCTCCTCAGAAAAAGTGGCACAGGCATTCCTGCCTGTGGCGTTTTCATCGTTTCTGGGCGTCGTCCACACAACATGAACAACTCCTCAGAAAAAGTGGCACAGGCATTCCTGCCTGTGGCGTTTTCATCGTTTCTGGGCGTCGTCCAGACCACATGAACAACTCCTCAAGAGATTTAACGGGTCTCCACCCAATAGCTCACAATCGCTCAACACATCGTCAATCGGCACACCAGTTGCATTGTTTCCGAGGGTCTCACATCAATATGGAGTCAAGGTGTCTTATGCCTCCTCTAGTCAAGAAAACCGCAATCACAGGATGGATCAGGCTGTTTGGGTTGACCGCCATCTGTAGCTTGCTCATGGCGACGACAAGCTGGGCGCAGACGCTGCGCAATGATCCCAGGGATCTAGCAGACCTGAATCTAGAAGACCTGATGAAGATCGAAGTGCAAGCCGTCTACGGCGCGTCCAAATTCTTACAAAAAGTGACCGAAGCGCCCTCTTCGGTGACCATCATCACAGCAGACGAGATTCAACGCTACGGCTATCGGACGCTGGCCGATCTGTTGCGCAGCGTAGCCGGATTTTACGTCACCTATGATCGCAACTATAGCTATGTCGGTGTGCGCGGCTTTGGCCGGCCCGGTGATTACAACAGTCGCATCCTCGTGCTCATTGACGGACATCGCATCAACGATAACCTCTACGACAGCGGCTTTGTGGCAACAGAATTTGGAGTGGATGTAGACCTGATCGAGCGTGTTGAGATTATTCGCGGTCCGAGTTCGTCGCTTTACGGCACCAATGCTTTCTTCGCTGTCATCAATGTGATCACCAAGCGGGCTGAGCAGGTCCGCGGGCTTGAGCTCTCGGCAGAGCGGATGAGCTTTGATACGTACAAAGGCCGGATCAGTTATGGTCGTCAGTTCAATAAGGGACTCGACCTCCTGCTGTCCGGTTCGTTCTATGATGCGGCTGGACCCCGGCAACTCTTCTTTGAAGAATTTGCCGACGAGGCCACCAATCATGGTATCGCTCAACAGCTCGACGACGAGCAATACGGTAGCTTCTTTGCCAATCTGCGGGTGAAAGACGTATCTGTGCAGGGGCTATTTCATAGCCGCAAAAAGGGTATTCCCACCGCCTCGTTCGGCACGGTCTTCAATGATCCACGCATGCGCACGAAAGACGAGCGCAACTATGTGGACGTGAAATACGCTCGTCAGCTTGGTCAGCACTGGAGCCTCAGCGGACGAGTCTATTACGACCGCTATTTTTACAAGGGCACCTACGTTTACGATTATTCCGAAGATGAGAGGCCATTTCTGGTCGCCACCCGAGATTACGCGCATGGCCAGTGGTGGGGCGTTGAGGCGCAAGCGTCCAGACTCGTACTGAATAAACATAGGATCACCGGCGGCTTTGAATATCGCGATAATTTCAAACAGGCTCAAGGCGTCTACGATAGTGACCCATTCGTTGAGCATTCCAAAATTCGGAGCCGTTCTGATATCCAGGCGTTCTTCATTCAAGATGAATTCACCGTCGGCGCGAAACTCCGACTCAATCTGGGCGTGCGTCACGATCACTATGATACGTTTGGCGGCACAACTAATCCGCGACTGGCATTGATCTACAGCCCGTTGAAAAAGACGACGTTTAAGGCTCTCTATGGTCAAGCCTTCCGCGCCCCGAACGTGTTCGAGATGTTTTATCAGGGAGCTGGCAATAAGGCTAATCCGCATCTTCGGCCAGAAGAAATCAACATGACGGAGCTTGTCTGGGAGCAATACGCCGGTGACCACCTGCGTCTGTCTGCCTCCGGCTACTACTACACGCTGAGCAACCTGATCAATCAGGAAGTGGACCCGGCGGACGGCCAAATTTTCTATAACAATGTGGATCGGGTCAAAGCCAAGGGAGTGGAGCTGGAATTGGAAACGAAGTTGCCCATTGGTCTGGAAGGCCGCGTCAGCTACGCTGTTCAGCAAGTGCGCAGCCAAGTCACTAACGACGTTCTCACCAATTCACCCAAGCACCTAGGTAAGCTCAATCTGAGCGCGCCGCTGGTCCGCAACAAGCTGCTGGTGGGGTTTGAAGGGCAGTACATGAGCCGGCGGCGCACGGTGCAGGGTGGCGAAGCGAAATCCTTTTTCATCTCCAATCTCAATCTACTGGCTGTGCGGCTGGCCAAACGACTAGATGTATCGTTGGGCGTCTACAACCTATTGAACACACGCTATGGCGATCCGGGCTCGGAAGAGCACCGGCAGAATGTGATCTGGCAGGACGGTCGAACGTATCGCGTGAAGCTGACCTATCGGTTTTCGCGCGATTGATCGCGCCGGATTGAGGCGGAGCAAGAAACATCATGACACACTGGCAGCGCTTGTCGTGCGGGACAAATCGAGCCGAATTGCCAGCCAGCTTGTCCATCTCCGTTGGCAGCCCCGCGCCGAATCCGCGATGTCACATCAACGGCTGGGTGTGTCTCTGCGGCGTGCTCTTGCTCTACGTGGTGCTGACGATGCTGCCATACGCGTGGGCGCAATCAGGGACGCCCAGCGAATACGAAGTCAAAGCCGCCTTCTTATTCAATTTTGCCAAGTTCATCGAATGGCCGGCGCAACATTTGCCGCATGCGGGTTCACCGATCCTTATCGGCATCCTTGGTGAAGACCCCTTTGATGACGTGCTCGACCGAGTGATCAAAGGTAAATCCATTGACGGACGACCGGTGCTGATCAAACGGGCCAAGACAGTCGAGCCGTTGCGGTCTTGCCACATTGTGTTTGTCAGTCGGTCTGAAAGAAAGCGGCTCTCACAGATTACGGGCGCGCTGGCCGAAGCCGGTGTTGTCACAGTCAGCGACATGGAGCAGTTTCTCGAACACGGTGGCATCATCAATTTCGTTATCGAGAATAATCGAGTGCGGTTTGACATTAACAAACGGATGGCCGACCGCGCGGGCCTCAAAATCAGTTCCAAACTGCTCGTCCTGGCCAAGTCAGTGATGAATTAACACCGAGCCACAAAATTGGAGACGCAGCTTATGCGTGGATTCAGCAGTCGTTCCATCAAAACGAAGTTGACTACGGTCATTATGGTGACCAGCAGCATCGCCCTGTTGTTGGCGTGCAGCAGTTTTCTCATCTATGAGCTGATCTCATTCAAGCGAGCGATGCAACGTGATCTGGCTGCGTTGGCCAACATGATTGCCACCAACAGCACGGCGGCGCTCACCTTCAACGATGAGCAAGCTGCCAACGAAGTCCTCAGCGCGCTGTGGGCGAAGCCTCATATCACCGCTGCCTGCATCTACGATAAGAACGGTCTGCCCTTTGCCAGCTATCGCCGCCCGCATCAGGCGCAGGCTGCCTGGCCACCCAGGCCAGAGGCTGATGGATATACGTTCGAGAACGAGCAGCTCATCCAGTTTCATACCATCATGCTCAACGGCGAAAAAATCGGCACGATCTACTTGGCTTCAGAGCTGGCCGAGTTCGATGCGCGGCTGACCCGCTACGGCTTGATCGTGCTCGTCATCATGTGCATATCTGGCCTTGCCGCATTTCTGGTATCAGCACGTCTACAGCGTCTCATCTCCCGGCCGATTCTGCATCTGGCGCGAACGGCTCAGATGATCTCCGCCGAAAAGAACTACGCGCTGCGCGCTGAGAAGCAAAGCGACGACGAAATTGGTCTGTTGATCGGCGCCTTCAATGAGATGCTCGAACAAATTCAGCAACGTGACCAACGGCTGCTGCAACAACATCAGTACCTGGAGACGGCCAACTTGCAACTGGCGGCGGCCACACGCAAGGCCGAAGAAGCCACGCGTGCCAAGAGTGCCTTCCTGGCCAATATGAGCCATGAAATCCGCACGCCGATGAACGGCATCATCGGCATGACTGAATTGTTGCTGCATACGTCACTGTCGCCCGAACAGCACGAGTATGCCACCGTAGTCAAATCGTCAGCCAATTCCCTGCTCTCCCTGATTAACGACATCCTGGACTTCTCCAAGATTGAAGCGGGCAAGCTCGACCTGGATCAGACGCCGTTCAACCTCGAGCAGACGATTCGGGATGCCGCGCGGGCGCTGGCCTTGCGCGCCCATCAAAAGGGGTTGGAACTGGCCGTGCACATCGCGCCGGATACGCCCACATGGGTTGTTGGCGACGCTGGACGACTGCGCCAGATTTTGAACAATCTCATCGGCAATGCCATTAAATTCACCGATCAAGGCGAGGTTGTCCTCCACGTCAACGTGGAAGACTGGCCAGACGATGAGGTCTGCTTGCACTTTGCTGTCCGTGATACCGGCATCGGCATTGCCAAGAACAAACAGCAACTAATCTTCGAGGCATTCGCTCAAGCTGATATGTCCTCAACCCGACGCCATACCGGCACAGGCTTAGGGTTGGCTATCTCCTCACTGCTGGTCAATCTGATGCGTGGCCGCATCTGGGTGGAAAGCGATCTGGGATGTGGCAGCACGTTCCATTTCACAGCCTACTTCGGCGTGGCCAAGCCTGAGACCACGTACACGACGCCGGTCAGCTTCGCGCAGCTTCATAACATGCCGGTGCTCGTCGTGGACGATAATGCCACCAATCGCCGGATACTGCAGGAAACACTGGCAAGCTGGCAGATGAAACCAACGCTGGCCGAAACCGGCCAAGTCGCCATCGAACTGATGAAACAAGCGTATCATGCCGGTCAACGGTTCCCGCTGGTCTTGCTTGATGGTCACATGCCCGACATGGATGGCTTCATGGTGGCCGAGCAAATCAAGCAACATGATGAACTGGCCGATGCCACGATCATGATGCTGACCTCCGACGATCATGCCGGCGACTTGCAACGGTGCCGTCAACTGGGCATCTCGCTCTACCTGATTAAACCCATCACCCAATCCGAATTGCTTGACGCCATCATACAGGCGCTCGGTTCATCCGAGCCTCAAGAGCGCCCAGCGAGCGCCTCGCCAGAGCCGGACTGGGGCCTGAGCCAGCAGCCGCTGCGCATCCTGGTGGCCGAAGATAATCTGGTCAATCAAAAACTGATGCAAAGCCTGCTCACCAAGTGGGGACATACGTGTGTCATTGCGGCCAATGGCCGTGACGCGCTGGCCGCGCTGCACCAGCAGCCATTTGATCTGATCCTCATGGATGTGCAGATGCCCGAAATGAATGGCCTGGAGGCCACCGCTGCCATCCGCGAGCAAGAGAAAACCAACGGCGGCCACATCCCGATCATCGCTTTGACCGCCCACGCTATGAAAGGCGACCGCGAGCGCTGCTTGCAAGCAGGCATGGACAGCTATATTCCCAAACCGATTCAGGCACACGCGCTCTTCCAGATGATTGAAGACGTGGCGCTGCATTCGCGCGCGTTCCCAACTGACGCGGTTGATGTCAGCGCAACGCCCGTCAGCAACATCATCAACACAGATGAAGCGCTCGTCCACAACGATCTCAGCGCAGCGCCCATCAACGACATCATCAACACAGAAGAAGCGCTCGCCCGCGTTGATGGTGACGCGGCGCTGCTAGCCGAGATGGTGGACATCTTCCAAGAAGAATTGCCTGACATGATGCAGGCTCTTGAGTCTGCCATTGCCCAACACGACGGCGAAGCGGCAGCCCGCGCCGCGCATCGGCTCAAAGGCGCAGTGGGCAATTTTTCAGCCCATGCGACGTTCGACGCCGCCCTGCAACTGGAAACGCTCGCGCGCCACAATGACCTGGAGGCAGCAAGCCGTGCCTACAATCATCTCATGAAGGAACTGGAGCGACTCCAGCCCGCTCTGCTGCGCCTGAAGCACTTGCAGACGGAACACGCTTGATCAATTGCATGACGGTGCAGACCACGCCGATGATTATGAGCGCCGGAGAATCAACGATGCGAATCTTAATTGCTGAAGACGACGCAATCTCACGCCATCTCTTGCAATTCACGCTGACCAAGTGGGGTTATGATGTGATCGCATGCGCCGACGGCCCTCAGGCCTGGCATCACTTGCAGCAAGAGGACGCGCCGCCGCTGGCCATCCTGGATTGGATGATGCCCGGCATGGATGGCATCCAGATTTGCCAGAAAGTACGCGAGCGTAGCACAAACCAGCCGATTTACATCATCCTGCTGACCACCAAACGAGATAAGGCCGATATTGTGGCCGGCTTGCAAGCGGGCGCCGATGATTACGTCATCAAGCCATTTGATCGGCAGGAACTGCACGCCCGCGTTCAAGTGGCGGTTCGTGTCGTGCAGTTACAACAGAAGCTGGCCGAACGTGTCAAGCAACTGGAAGAAGCGCTGGCGCACGTCAAACAATTGCAGAAGCTGTTGCCGATTTGCTCCTATTGTAAACGCATCCGCAATGACCAAGATTACTGGGAGCAAGCCGAGAGTTACATTAGCGCTCATTCAAATACACGGTTCAGCCATAGCATTTGCCCTGATTGCTATGTCAAAGTGATGAACGAACTGAACCGACTGGAAGAATTGCAAGCCGAAACGCTCCATCTGAGCCACCCGCTATGAACAGCAACAATAATAAACAATCAACCGTGATGATCCTCAACGACGTTCCTTCGCAACGCCGCTTGATGACCAGCGCCTTAGAGAAAGATGGATGGCGCGTTGTGCCTTGCGCAAGCGCTGAGCAAGCGTTTGAAGTCTTGCAGAGTGAGGAACCAATTGACCTCATTCTGACAGAGCTGTGCATACCCGGCACGCAGGGGTGGCAGCTCTGTTGTCTGCTCCGCTCAGCAGAGTATGCGGCGTTGCGCAACATCCCGATTCTGGCCGTCTCGGCGATCTTTTCAGGCAGCGACCCTCACCAGCTTGCCGCTGAGCTTGGGGCTGACTCGTTTCTCGGTTCTCCTTACACGCCAGCAATGCTCAGCGAACGTGCGCGGACGCTGATGCAAGAGCGCCCAGCCAAGCGCTCGCGCCCCGTGCTGATCGTCGAACCTGACGGCACGCAAGCGATGGCATTGGCCGAAGCGTTTGAACGCCACGGCTACGAAGTTCACCATGCGACGACCAGCCAACAAGCGCGGCAACAGGTCCAACACGTCAACCCGGTCGTCATTGTGCTTGCCCATCCACTGCCTGATCTCTCAACCGAAGACCTGCTGATTGAATTGAAGCAATCGGCTCACGAGGCCGTCATCATGATGACTGCTGGTGAGACTGATCCGGCTCAGCCACTGCTCTGGACGCAACAAGGCGCCGATGGTTGCTTGCGCAACCCATTTGACCCGGAATACCTGATCGAGCTGAGCCGCAAAGCGCGCAGCGCCCGGCTCCTGATGCGCATCAACGAACGGCTCGCAGAACAAATCCTGAAGCTGCGCGCAATGATCGAAAACCAGGATGAAGGCATTGCCATTGTCAACCCAGATGAAGTTGTCACTTTCAGCAATCCGGCCAGCGACGCAATCTTCGGGGTGGCGCTGGGCACGTTGGTGGGACGGCATCTTAGCGAGTTCACTGACGCTGAACAGATGGAAATCATCCGGTCGCAAACAGAGCGGCGACGCCGCGGCGAGCACAGTCGGTATGAGCTGGATATCATTCAACCCGGCGGCTGCAAGCGTCGGCTGCTGGTCACGGCTACACCACAATATGATGACGCCGGACAATTCTCCGGCACGCTGGGCATCGTGCGCGACATCACCGATCAACGCAAGATGGAAGACGAGCTGCTGAAGATACAAAAACTCGAATCCCTGAGCATTCTGGCCGGCGGCATTGCTCACGATTTTAACAATTATCTGGTGGCCATCCTGGGCAACATCTCGCTGGCCAAGCTCGCGCTGTCGCCAGAGGATGAGGCGTACCAACGGTTGGGTGCAGCCGAAAACGCGGCCAGCCGCGCCAAAGACCTCACGCAACAATTGCTGAGCTTCTCCAAAGGCGGCGCGCCAATCAAAAGAGCCGCTTCGCTGGCTGCCATCTTGCAGCAAACGGCCGAATTCGCGCTGCGCGGCTCCAATGTGCGTCTAGACCTTGCTGTGGCAGACGATCTGTGGACAGCAGAATTCGACCACGGTCAAATCAGCCAACTTATCACCAATCTCGTCATCAATGCCGATCAAGCCATGCCTCATGGAGGAACCATCCAGATTAAAGCCGAGAATGTGACGTTAGATCATCGCCACACGCTGCCGCTGAGCGGTCGTCATTACGTCAAGCTCACCGTCCGGGATCACGGCGTCGGCATCCCAGAGGAATATCTCGATAAGATTTTTGATCCCTACTTCACCACTAAGCAAACAGGCAATGGTTTGGGACTGGCCACCTGTTACTCCATCGTGAAAAAACATGACGGGCACATCACTGTGGAATCGCACCCGGGCGTCGGAACCACATTTACTGTCTATCTGCCAGCGTTGCCACATCAACAACTTCCTCCTGATCCTCCGGCTCAACCGCAACACCCGAGCAGGCGCGGCAAAATTCTCGTGATGGACGATGATGAAATCATCCGCGACGTCACGGCCCACGTCTTACGCCGCCTCAACTACCAAGCCGAATTTGCTCAGGACGGCCTGCAGGCTATCGAAATCTATCAACGAGCGCGTCAAGAAGGTGAGCCGTTCGATGCGGTCATCCTTGACCTGACTGTTCCTCATGGTTTAGGCGGTAAGGAAACAATTCAACGGCTTCTGCAAGTTGATCCGCAGGTGAACGCGATTGTATCAACCGGATACTCAAACGATCCGGTTGTTGCTGATTTTGAAAAGTTCGGCTTCAAAGGATGCGTGATCAAACCCTACAAAATGCACGAGCTTCATTCGCTGTTGCAACAACTCATCAATCAATCACCAGCAACCCAAACAACTGAGTCCATACCGAGCGGCAATAGGTAACTGGTTCGCCTCGGTCAGCGCATCACCAATAATGACGTTGCTGGCACAATGCACTGCTCAATCAAGTGGACCGACCAAGCATCAGAGCAATTTTGCCGACGACGCGGCAGCAGGTCGTTTCCGGGAAAGTCTTTTCCGGTTAAACGCGTTTCGATATGACCTGGACCCCCTGCGGAAGCGACGAGAACAGATTCTGCTGGGAGCACGCCACTTTCTCGACGCGTTTCATGGCGCTCAAGCTTCATTGCCGGCCATCTCTCCAGCGAAGTGTGGAAATTCTCATGAGCCACGCCTGGCCGGGCAGTGTGCACAGTAACGTGACAAAAGTTCGGAGCGTTTTTGGAGTGCTGCGACTTGTCGCAACTTTGGCCGGAAAGCGGTGACACGTCACCGCACTGCAAAGCTTCCCGTCCCTCCAACTCGTCCCCCAAAATGTCCCGGAACTTTTGTCCACCTACTACGAACTCAGAAACCTGATGGAACGCGCTTGGTTCCTGCGTTCGCCTGACACGGAAGCTCTGGCCTCGATCCTGTCCGCGCTCAACGTGGCGACAGATTTCAGTCTTCGCCACGCTACCCCCGCTCGTCCTAATGCTGAGGCCTTCCTGCCGAACACATTGGCCCAGACGGAACGCCAACGCCCGCAGGTCACTCACCAAAACCACCCTCCGAAGCCAGTCTATAAACGCGCTTACGCAGGGCAGAGTGGTGATGATGGTCGGTTCTTACCAAGACTACCGTCCGAAGCCAGTCCATAAACGCGCCGCGCTGCGGCGGGCCTGAATGTAGCCGGGCGCTTAAACGCCGAAAACGCCCCATCGGCCCATATCTGCTTCGCGTCAGCGACGCTTGAGCAGTGCTCGCAGATAGACCCCGCCGTCGCTAACGCGACAAAACGCCGCTAAGGATCCTGCCCATCGTGCACAGAAGTACACGGCTACAGTCGTTGAGCCGCGACGCGGCCGCGGCATGACCAAACTCAGGATTCATGCGCGGTCTTGCGTTGCCTTTAATCCGTCCGTTGCGGACTTATTGCCCATGAGCGATTCCTTGGTGCTCCGCGGGCTGTGTCAGAAAAATCTGACATGTCAGAAAAATCTGACAGAAAAGTGTCCGAACTTTCGGACACTTTGTCCAATGGCTTGACCTGCGCCTGCATGGAACGTTTCTCCCAACTGGTGTACATTCAATCAATTAGCCGATGGCCGTCGCCATGCGCGAACTATGGCATACCATTTGCACTATGAGTGGCCGGAGCTGATGGCCCGAATGAGATGAGAGAGGCACCAATGGAGAGAAAAAGGATACTTGTGGTGGACGACGATGATGCTATGAGGACGGGTTTGGCATCATTGCTGGCATCAGATACTGTAGTGATTCGGACGGCATCATCGCGCGAGGAAGCCGAGGCGCTGTACAGCGCTGAGACCTTTGATTTGGTGATTACGGACCTGCGGCTGAAGGGCGGCCGCGATAGGGAAGGACTTGATCTCATTCGCGAAATCAAGCAACAGTCCCCAATGACGCGTGTCGTGCTGTTGACGGGCTATGGATCGGCGGAGATTGAACGGGAAGCCCGGCAGCGCGGCGCCGATGATTACTGGGAGAAGGCGATCCTGATACCTGAATTGCTGGCGCGGCTTCACGCTCTGGGAATTTCCCTCAAGCCTCAGGTTGACCAGGACTCATGCAAATCATGATGGAGGAGAAAACCCCATGAAGCACTCAAAAGATTGGGACGTGCGCCGGGTCATCAACGGCGACGCGCTGACGCTGACACAGGAATGGCAAGGACAAACGGCCACTATTTCGATCCGCAGGTGGGCAACTTGCGCCACATCCGAGGAGGAGGAGTCGGGAGCCAGGAGGCGGGAATTTAGCAGCCGGGGTACGAACGATGAAAATTCTTCATGGGAATCGTCCATGTGTATGGCCCGCCACGAAGCATGAAAACTTGGGAGGAGACTATGATGAAGAAATTTCACACCAACACGATTTCGCAGAGGCTCACGCAGGCGAGCAGACTGGTTCCAGCAGCAGACACGATCCGCGCTTATCATTCCAGCATGGCTAGGAGTTTGCTTGTCGGGATGCTGCTCGGGCTGCTGCTGTGGCCAGCAAGTGGAGCGAGGCTGGCAACAGGCTTGACCACAGCATCCACATCAGCGGCGACGCTCACACAAACAGCCGTGCCTTGTCAAATTGAACCGAACCGTGGCCGGCAGGCAGCAACCGTTTCTGTCACACTCACCTTGGGGCCGGATGTAGCACTCAACCCACTGGCCCTAGCACTCCTATTGTTTCAACCCGAACTCGTGCTGAATGCGACCACAGTCAGCTTTCGGCCGGCAGGGATTCAGGCTCGATTATTCCAGGTTAGTCTGGACCCGACAGGAAAGGTCACCTACACGGGCGCGTTCGTTGTTGACTCGAATGCTGAAGTCGGACCACGGGATGTCACTCTACGGGCTGACTTATCGCCGTTGGGCGGACCGGTGTTGGAATATGGTTGCTCACGCGCCTTCACGGTGGAAGGTGGTGGATTCGTTTCCTTCTACAACGGTCCGCCGATTTTCACGCTGCCGATGGAGAATCCCAGTGAGCCGTCCTGCGGCTGCCGCGCGGAGCCGACCTACAGTCGCGGTATCGGTCAAGTCGAGGTCCCCGAACGATGTGGCCGCCGACGGCCGCCGATCATCAACATCCTGTATCAGGGCATCAGCAATGACGCCGGCGCTGCGACCGTCTTCCTCCACAGCGGCGAGTTCAATCACATGGTGACTGATCTGGAGATTCCCGGACGCGGGTTTAATTGGAAATTCGAGCGAAAATATCGCAGCGGTGTCATCTTCGAAGGACCGCTCGGCCACAACTGGGAGTTCAACTACAATCGGCGATTGTTTGTCCAACCCGACGGCGCAGTCGTGCGCATGGACGGTTACGGACGGGCCGACCGCTATGAGCTCGTTGAGAATCGCTATGTTTCGCCCAACGGGTTTTATACCACGTTGGTGAGAAACCGTGATGGCTCATTCACCGAGCGCGACCGTTCTGGCACGACCGTCACCTACGCCGTGCCCTTCCCCAACGGCCTGGCGCCGATGACCAGCCTGAGCGACCGGGACGGCAACACAATGCGGTTTATCTACAATGACCTCGGCCAGTTGGTTCGCGTGCTGGACACGCTCGGTCGGCCTATTGAGTATCGCTACAACGCGGATACAGGGCGTTTGATCGAAGTGCAGGATTTCGCCGGTCGCTCCATCAAATTCAGTTACGACGGGGACGGCAATTTGGTGGCCGTCACGTCGCCTGCCGTCACCGGCACACCCAACGGCAATGACTTCCCGCAGGGCAAAACTGAACGGTACGGTTACATCGTCGGTTCTGGTGTGCACGAACAACTGCAACACAATCTGGTCAGCATCACGGCGCCAAACGAAGTCGCCGCAGGCGGACCGCCGCGTATCCGCATCGAATACGACACCAATCCCCGCTCGCCCACGTTCGAGCGCGTGCTGAGGCAAACCATCGGCGGCATCAATGAAACGGGCGTCCCGGCAGGCGGCACGATCAGCTATCAGTATCAATCGCTGGGAACGGCTCCAGCCAATGATTTCATCACGCCGGTAGCGCAAACCACTGTAACCGACCGCAATGGGAATCGGACCGAGTATCAGTTCAATCAACTGGGAAACATCGTGCGTATCCGCGAGTTCACCAATCGTCAGATTCGACCGGACGATCCGGAGTTCTTCGAGACGCGCTATGAATATAACAAGGATGGAGAGGTGACGCGAATCATCTATCCTGAAGGCAACTCGACCGAGTACGTTTACGATAGCAACAACCCAGATCGCTTGCAGCAAGGCAATATCCTACGCGAGATTCGCCGGCCCGACGCCCGACGCGGCGGCGATCAACAGACGATCATCACGAGCTACACGTATGAGCCGATCTACAATCAAGTGCGCAGCGTTACTGAAGCGCGCGGTAATGACCCGCGCTATCTACCGCAAAACGGCGGCGCGACCTCTCCGGCTCGATATACTACGACCTACACGTTTGATTATCAGGAAGGCAATAACCTGGCGGCGCTGGCCACGCGAACCGGCCTCACTCAGAGCCAGGTTTCGGCGCTGCTTCAAGCGGCAGGCGTGCAGCTCAACCTTGGCGACCTCAACGGCGACGGTGTGACCAATCAAATCAACGGCAAGGTTATCCGGCAGCAATCGCCTACGGTGCAATTGCTGCCCGGCTCGAATCAAGCCACCGTTGAAGGGGCCACACAACAACCGATTCAAGAGCTCTACACCTATAATCGAGTCGGACAGATCACCAGGAAAGTTGATCCCGAAGGCAACGTCGAGTTGTATGACTACTATCCGCAGAATGACCCGGATGGCGACGGTCGGGATTTGACGCCGGGCCTCAACGCCGACCCATTTGGTTATCTGAGGAGCATCACGACCGACGCAGTGAGTGCCGCCGTGCGCAATTCGCGCACCAACCCGCCGCCAGCGCAGATTCGGCTTCGCTTCTTCTATGATCGCGTCGGCAATGTCATCCGCGAGATTGACGGGCGCGGCGTAGCGACTGACTACAGCGTTAATCAACTCAATCAAGTCGTGCAGATCATTCGCGCCGCCGACGTGAGCGCGGCGCTCGGCAACCCGGAAGAGCCGCGCTGGGGCGGCTGCGCGGATACGAATTTGGTTGAATGTCGCGCCGGCATGGTCGCATTCCGCTACCTGGTCAACATCTTCTACGATCACAACAACAATGTGATTCGCCGCGAGGTGGAGAATCGTGACTCGAACAACCGGGCGTTGGTCGGCGATTTCGTCGAAACCGCCATGCGCTACGACATCCTGGACAATCTCATCGAGGTGCGCGAAGAGATTAGCGCGCAGCCGAGGCTCGAGCAGGTGACGCGGTATCGCTACGACCGGAATGAGAATCTGGTGCTGGAGATCAGTCCGATGGCCGTCGCAAACCGACAGCCGAGTAACGTCGTTTCGCAAGTGTTTGATGAGCGCGATCTGCTGTTCACTGTAACGCGCGGGGGCTTGACCGATCAATTCGTGCGCCTGGACGCTCACGCCGACATCCCGGAGTTGAGCCAGATCACCGACAGCCGCGAGATTTCTACGACATCGCGGGTCTATGATGGCAATCGGAACTTGACTATGTTCATTGACGCCGCGGATAACACCGGCGACGGTCAACCGGAAGCGACCATCACGCTCTATGACGGCTTCGACCGGCCCGTCTCGACTATTGATGCTGTCGGCAATCAGAGCTTCATCAACTATGATCCGGCAGGCAACGTGGTGCGCCTGTCGCACTTCGGCCCCGTAGGCGGCCCAACTCCGCGCAACAATGCAGCCGCCACGTTTACACAGCCGCTCACGCCCCAATCATTTCGTCAGCCGCTGCTCGGTCAGGTCGAATACAAGTACGATGAATTGAGCCGCCTCTTTGAGCAGAACGATATTCTGTTCGATTATCGGCAGAGCGGCGTTACCTACGTTCGCCCGCCCGTGCTAACAGACGGGCCACTAGGCGCAGCGAACGATGGCCGCGTGGTGACGCGGTTTGAGTATGACCGCAATAGCCGCATGACGTTTCTGGTCGAAGATGATCTGGACACATCGCGCACGTTCTATGACGGCGTCGGTCGCATCATTCGTCAGGTTGATCCTGAGCAGAATGAAGTGCTCACGACGTATGACGACAACAGCAACATCGTGCGCGTGGTCGAAGTGGACGTCACGCAACCTGCGGACGTGCAGGCAGGCCGCGTGCCTAATCTGCGCCAAACCTTCACCACGATCAACGTTTATGACTCGCTCAACCGGCTGATTCGCACAACCGATAATGTCGGTCAGACGTTGCGCAATCATTACGACAGCCGAGACAATCTGATCTTCACCAGCGACGCACAACACTCGGCCAATCCGGCTGATCTGATTGCTGACCCGCTGGGCTTGGTTGCGGCAACAACGCGAATCAATCGGCCTGGCAACACGATGGAGATGTTCTACGATGGCCTTGACCGCAAGCTGGCCGACGTGCTCCATCTGCGCGTGGACGGGCAAGGCCGCAATCCCATTGACACAACCAATCCGGCCAATCCTGATGGGTTGATCTGCATTGACTATGAGTGGGACTTGAACAATCGGCTGGTGGCGCGCGCCGATGATGGCAGCATGCCCGGCGATCAGAACACGAGCATCGGCATCATCGAAGCGACCAATCCCAGAGGCAACGTCTGCCGCTACGTTTACGATGATCTGAATCGCATGACGCGAGAGATCATGGATGACGGCACGATCAACGTCGCCGAGTATGACGCTGATGACAATCTGGTCCGCGTGATTGATGCAAACGGCAATGTCATCCGCAACACGTATGATGGCATCAACCGGCCGGTCCGAGCTGACGTCACGCGAGCCACGTCCTCCACGCCGCATCCAGCCGGCGGCTTCAAAGACCCGAACCTCACCTGGTCAGTCATCGGCACGACGCTCCAACAGGTCGAATACGATGGGCTGTCGCGGCTGACACGCGCGTTCGACAATAACGACCCGAATGATCCGGGCGACGACGCGACGGTCACGGTAGCTTACGATTCGTTGGATCGAAAACTGGAAGAGGTGCAGAACGGCTTGGCTGTCTCCAGCCGCTTCGCCGGCGATGACAATCGCGTTGGCTTGGTCTACCCCAACAACCGAGCGATCACGCACACGTTTGATCGCCTCGACCGTCTCAATCAGGTCACCGAGGGCGGAACACGGCTCGCCGATTACGATTACATCGGCCCTGATCGCGTGTTGGAGCGCAGCTTCTCAAACGGCGTTCGGCTGACGTATCTTGACAACGCGCGGCAGCAGGATGTCGGATACGATGGCGTGCGGCGCATCGTGCAGCACCGATTCCTCCGCGCGAATAACACGCTCGTGGCCGGATTCACCAACGATTTCGACCGCGCCAACAACCCCGTGTCTGAAGTCAAGCAGCATCTGGGCAACCTGCGCGAAGATTACGCTTATGATTCAGCCTATCGCTTAGGACGCTTTGCCCGGCAAGGTGAACAGCCGGACACCTGGCAGATTGACGGCGTCAACAACTGGGTCAATCGCCGTGGCGTGCCGAATCGGGCAAACAACCTAAACGAGTACGTATCGCTGGCTGGCGTGGCCCGGCTGCACGATGACGAGGGCAATCTGATTGACGACGGCACGTTCCGCTACGAATACGATTTTGCTAATCGGCTGCGGCGCGTGGTGCGCAAAGCCGATAACGCCGTCATCGCCGTTTATCATTACGATGCATTCGATCGTAGGACCGAGCGTATCGTGACCAACGCTGGCGCATTGAATGACCGCGTGCGTTATCTTTACGACGGCTGGCGGGAGATCGAAGAGCGACGAGCTAATGCGACCCAGCAGTACGTTTACGGCGACTGGATAGACGAGCCGCTGACGCTCGACCGCGATGACAACAATGACGGCCGAGTAGACCGGACGTTCTTCTATCATCAGGATGCGAAGACTTACGTTGTAGCTTTGACCGACACCAACGGCATGGTGGTGGATCAAGTGATGTACGATGCGTATGGTCGGCCCAGCGCGTTGAGCGCAGTCGGCAATCCGTATCTGTTCACCGCTCGCCGGTATGATCCTGAGACGGGTTTCTACTACTATCGCACCCGGTACTACGATCCGCTGGTCGGGCGCTTCATCACCCGCGATACAATCGGAATGTGGGGTGATGAAACTGAGTTTGGCAATGGGTATTCGTATGTTGGCAACGCTCCGGTTTCGTTGACTGACCCCTTCGGCCTGGCCAAAACCCTTATAAGCAGTAACTCCAACTCAGACAATTGCATCTGCGCAGGCGGGGCAGGAGACACCCCAGGGCCACTCTTTGTCACAACCGTCAAGAGCATTAAATCCAACTCAGACAATCGCATCGGTGTGGGCGGGGCAGGAGACACCCCAGGGCCGCTCTTTGTCACAACCGTCAGGAGCACTAAATCCAACTCAGACAATCGCATCGGTGTGGGCGGGGCAGGAGACACCCCAGGGCCACTCTTTGTCACAACCGTCAAGAGC
>JANWZE010000100.1 GCA_025054955.1 Blastocatellia bacterium
GAGAGCAATCCTCCGGCATTTTGTTGACCACCAAACGCCGATTACCAGAGGCAGTCCGCGCTGCTGATGCCTGGTCATTGCTCAATGAGCAATCTGAGATAACCCTCAACGATGAACGATGAACAGCATGGAACGAATTCCACTTCTCATCATCTAGCGGGGCAGATACGAGATCAATCATGCTTCAACACGTCTGCGCCGTCTCCAAATATCGGCATGTCGCCTCCAGCGACAAGAGGCAATACATCGCCGAGTCAGTACTCCTACCACAGCCGTTGCAAGCGCATCAGAGCGCGAACTTGGATGCGCTCGCTGATGGGGCGTCGGACCGCGAACTCGGATGCGCACGTTGATAAAGCGTTGATCACGTACAACGCGCTGGCATTCACCGCTCACGCTCAAGAAACTCTTGAATTTCTTGTCGAAGCCGCTCGGCCTCTCGACGTCGAGGCGTGTACGTCCTGATGACGTTCTCACATTCTTTGATGGCTGAGTCGAAATCATCCGTTTTCAAATAGGCGAGCGCCAAGTGCCACATGGCTTCGCCTCGGATGCGGCCACGACCAAACCGAACAGCCGATTGAAGCGGCCCGATGGCCAGCAGCGGTTTTTCGAGCATCAAGAGCGACACGCCACGATAGAAATGCGCTTCAGCATGGCGTGGAGAAGATTGCAAGAATTGAGCCAGTTGCTGCTCAGCCGTGGCAAAATCCGCGCGTTGGTATGATTGCATGATCTGATGAAACAGGCTTGATTGCCCGTTGGCAGGCATGTCGCCGCCCGGCTCTCGCCAAATCAAATCATCCTCCTGTGGCTGAGGCGGAGTATACACTGCCTGAGCAATTTTCAACGTGCGCCAAGGATTCTCACGCGACGGCGCTTGCATCGAGGACGACGATGGCGCTGTCGAAGTTTGCAGCGGCCCATCCGATGGCGCTTCAACCGGCCATCCACGACCTAACAACAGCAGACCTCCGACAACCACCAGCAACACGGTAGCCAGCCCAAATACTCGGCGGCGATGCCGAATGTACCAAGCCGGAGCACCTGATGACGGCAAAGCTACAGGCGACGCATTTTCACCCTCCGACAGAGAGGCCTCAGGCCTCTGGAGGTCTTCATTGACCAACTGCGGTTTCATACGGCCTCTGCTGTTACTTTCTGTCAGGAACCACGCGACAATAATACCGCAATGCCAAACTGAATCAAAGTTCACAGCCAGAGCAGCAGAGCACTGCCTGTTCTTGACGGTGTTGGAGGTGGCAGTGTATAAAGGCGGCATGAACCGGACAGAGCACGCTCCATCAGAAGGCCAAGAAGCGACGTTGGCGCCGCTGCCGGCGTTGCCGTTTGATGTCAATGAATTGGTGACGGAGGACGATACGCCGGTGGATAATTTGTTTTCAGAGAAGCAGCAACGTTTGCTGACGGAGCCACTGTACAGTAGCTGGGCGGGGCCGGAGCCGGAGGCCGAAGGCGGGGGGCGCCGGCCATTTTTGGTAGCGTCAAATGTGGGACTGTTTTTTGCATGGCGAGAGCCGCCGCTTGTGCCCGATGTATTTTTGAGCCTTGACGTGGCGGTTCCCGAACAATGGCACGAGAAGAGCCACCGGTCGTATTTCTTTTGGGAGTTTGGCAAGGCGCCGGAGGTGGTGGTGGAGATTGTCTCCAATCGTGAGGGCAATGAGCTGGGGAGCAAGAAGCAGCAGTATGCGCGCATCGGCATAGCCTATTACGTGGTCTACGACCCGACGCACCAGTTGGGAGAAGAGACGTTGTATGTGTTTGAGCGGCGTGCTGAGGGATATATTGCTCGCGCGGAGCGTTATCTGAGCGGAATTGGGCTAGGCGTGACGTTGTGGGAAGGCGTTTATGAAGGCAAGCAGGACACGTGGCTGCGCTGGTGTGATCAGCACGGCCGCGTGATTCCAACAGGCGCTGAACGCGCAGCCCAGGAAGCCCAACGGGCCGAACGCGAAGCTCAACGGGCCGAACGGCTGGCTACGAAGCTGCGGGAACTGGGCTTTGATCCCGATCAAATCGGTTCCTAATGACTCTCAACCCCAACGACGCGTCACCGAGCCAAGGCGGCCTTATCTTCACACGCTGAACACCTGTCAGGCCATCGCCGGGCTGTTTGTCTCCGTCACGGTGAAGCAACAGGTCATCTTTCGATGAGGACATTCAAATCATGTAGTGACCAGATGCGTGGGTTCTTCACGCGCCGGTAGCCGATGCTCTGATAACACATCTGGACAATCGTCTCCAAGTAACTGCGCAGCTCGCTCATTTTGACAATTTCGTCCACGTCTTGTTGGCGTGCCGTCAGGATTGGGTTCATCTCAGCAGTGATACGGGCTTCCACGGCCTCCATGCCACGTCGCACTTCCTCGTACTCCTCTTGGGTGGTAAAAATGATATTGAAATCGTCATCGAGTCGGGCGTTGTAGGTGCCGATGGCCAGCGTGCGGCCTTCCATCACAGCCAGCCGTGTGATCGGCGTTGCCAGTTGCAAGACCGGATCATAGGGCATACCGGCCATGGCGTAATAGCCTGCGCCTGAGGCCTTGCGCAGCAGGACGGTGATCATCGGCGTCGAGTTGGTCGAATTGGTATAAATCAAACTTGAGCCGTAGCCGAGCAGTCCTTGCTTTTCCGCCTCCGGCCCGATGTCGAAGCCGGAGATGTCCTGAAGCCAGATGATCGGCAAGCCATCGTCATTGCAGGCGCGGGAGAACTGAGCAATTTTGGCAATCCCCTCTCGATAGAGGATACCGCCGGGTCGCTTCACATGGTGGCTCACCGGATGGTCGGTGAGGAACTGATTATTGGCAATGATGCCGACATACAGACCACTGATACAGCCAACGCCGCAGATCATTTCCTGACCCTGCTGCGGCATCAATTCCCAGAACAGCCCGGCATCCACCAAGCGAGCGATCACCTGCCGCATGTCGTAAGCCATACGGTAATCCACGGGAAATAACCCATCCAGCTCTGCCGGATCAAAGCGAGGTGGGGCAGATTGCATACCATAGCGATAATACTCGACGGCGCTGCTGGGCAACTTGGCGACTTCCCGACGGATCATGCGCAGCAACGTATCATCATCGGGCACACGCGCGTCGGCGCAATTAGACAGGTGTACATGCACATCAGGGCCGCCAATGCTGAGGCTGGTGATCTTCTGCGATTTGCCACCTTTGACCAGCGCCGCGCCGGCAATCACCATATAGGCGTCTTCAGTCATGTAGACAACGTCGCTAATAATCGGCATATAACCGCCGCCGGCAATGCAATCCCCACAAACGCCAGCAATCTGTGGCACGCCGTGGGCGCTGAGCAGACTGTTGTACTTGAAAATATGGCCAGCGCCGGTTTTGCCAGGAAACGTGTGAATCTGTTCGGGGAGGAACAGGCCGCTGCAATCAACCAGATAGATCACCGGAATGCGCAAACGTAAGGCGATTTCTTGCGCGCGTTGAATCTTCTCCGGCGTGCGCGGCCACCACGCGCCTGATGCCACCGTGTTGTCGTTGGCAATGACTACGGTGTGTCGCCCTTCCACTTGAACGAAGGCGGTGACAACGCCCGCGCTTGGCGACGTTCGTTGCTCTTCGCCGAACGTCAACCCTTCATTGACAAACGTGCCGATGGGGAACACAGCCGTGCCTGCGTCTTTGAGCCGCTCGATACGCTCCCAGGTGGTCAGCTTGCCTTTCTGGTGAACGCGCTCAACGTATTTCGGACCCCAGCCAGCGCGCACCTGTTCGCGTCGAGCTTGTAGCTCCAGGTTCAACGCTTGCATGGCGCGTAAATTTTCTTGGTATTGGTCAGGCGTGAGAAAATGATGCAGCGATGTGCCGATCGGTTCTAGGATAACCTTAGCCATAAAGCACCCCTGTGGTGGAAATCCGAAATCCGAATATCGAAATCCGAAACAAGTTCAAAAATCCAAATCCCAAGCCCTCTTCGAGGGAAACCCGGCCCTCTTCGAGGGAAATCCGAAGCCCCGGCGGGGAAATCCCAAGCACGAAATCCCAAATCCGAAACAAATTCCAATGACCAAACTCCAAATGGCAGACAATGAGTGGGGTAGTGTTTGGAACATTGAGATTTTGACGTTTGAACTTGTTTCGGACTTCGTGCTTCGGACTTCGGATTTCCCTCGAAGAGGGCTTCGGGCTTTTCCCCATTTTCTTCAATCAACCAGCATGCGTTTGAGAAATTCGACATCGTACTGTCCGCTGACGAACTCAGGCGCAGCCAGAATACGCTGATGCAGCGGGATTGTAGTGCGGACGCCCTCAATACGAAATTGCCTCAACGCCTCTGCCATAATACGCAACGTCTCCGGTCGCGTCCTCCCATGCGCAATCAGCTTGCCAATCATCGAATCGTAGAACGGCGGGATGGTGTACCCGGCTTCAACGTGTGTGTCCAATCGGAGTGCCTCGCCTGTTGGTGGATCAAACACAGTGATGCAGCCGGGGTCAGGTTTGAATCCGTTTTGTGGGTCTTCGGCGTTGATGCGACATTCAATCGCATGACCGTTCCACCGGACCTCGTCCTGTTTGATCGTCAACGGTTGATTGGCGGCGATACGAATTTGCTCTTTGACGATGTCCACACCCGTGACCATTTCGGTGACCGGATGCTCGACTTGAAGCCGCGTGTTCATCTCCATGAAGTACAAGCGACCGTCGGCATCGCGTAGGAATTCAACGGTGCCGGCGCTGACATATCCGATCGCCTTCATGGCCGCGACGACGCGCTCGCCCATGCGACGGCGTGTATCAGCATCTATCACCGGCGATGGAGATTCTTCGACCAGTTTTTGGTGATGACGCTGGACTGAGCATTCGCGTTCACCCAGATGAATGACATGACCAAACGCATCGCCCAGCACTTGAAATTCAATGTGTCGGCCACCTTGAATGATCTTTTCCAAATAGAGGCCAGGGTGACCAAACGCTTTCTCTGCCTCCAAGGCGGCCTCGTCGAAAAAGCGTTGCAACTCGCCTTCATCGCGACAGACGCGCATCCCCTTGCCGCCGCCGCCGGCTGTGGCCTTCAACAAGACGGGATAGCCAACGTAGCGGGCCACCTGTTTCGCCTCATCCACATTGGCCAGAAGCGATGCAGAGCCGGGAATCGTTTCCAAGCCGGCGGCCTGCATGGTTTGCTTGGCTGTCAGTTTGTCGCCCATCAATCGAATCGCGTGAGGCGGCGGCCCGACAAACGCAATCTTCTGTCGCAAGCACCGCTCGGCAAAGAGCGCGTTCTCCGACAGGAATCCATAACCGGGATGCAGCGCCTGACATTCGTATTGCTCGGCCGCTTGCAGCACGGCGTCCATGTTGAGGTAGCTTTCTTTGCTCTGCGCTGGACCGATGCAGACACTCTTATCCGCCAAGCGTAAATGCGGCGAGTCGCGGTCTGCGGATGAGTGCACGGCGACCGTTTCAATGCCCAGCTCACGGCAAGCGCGTATGATGCGCAATGCGATCTCTCCTCGATTGGCGACTAGCAGTCGGCGAAACATAGACGGTCACACAGCAATTTTTTAGGAAATGGGCTTGGGTGCATTGCTTGAATCCTCGTGGCCAGAGCTGTGGGAAACGAGCGCAGCGCATCGAAGGCGCAGAGAAAAAGGGAGCGTTTCTGCAATCGCCGTGATCTGGACAAGTCTCTCTTCATTCTTCCTGGCCTGTCGTAGCACGCAGGTAAGTCTTGAAATGTTCGTACAGGGCGGAAATATAACACGAGACCTATACGAGCAGAAAGCCTCTTGCCGATTGAGGCCGGCGGCTCATTCGTCTACAATCAAACGAGGTGATTGTCATGGCAAAGTCAGATACGCCAGAACAACTGAAGAAATTTGGTATGGCCATGTCGCTTGGCACGGTGTTCATTTCTTACATTTTGGCTGGAGGCCTGATCGGCTATTATCTGGACAAGTGGCTTGGCACCACGCCGTGGATGTTTCTGATCTGGTTCGCGCTGGGCGTGGGCGGCGCGATTTACCAAGCATTTCGGATTTCAGCTCGACTGAATCAGTAACCTGTGAGGCAGTGACCTACGACTCACACGTGCGACTCGATTGAACGCTGCCCGATGCGCCTCACGAAGCCAGCGCTTGCACCGCTGTGACGGCGATGGCCTCGACGATGTCTTCAGCCGTGCAGCCACGCGATAAATCGTTGACCGGCTTGTTCAGCCCTTGCAAGATCGGCCCGATGGCGGTGGCTCCGGCCAGCCGTTCGGTCAGTTTATACGCGATATTGCCAGCGTCGAGGTTGGGAAAGATCAGCACGTTGGCCCGACCGGCAACTGGCGAGCCTGGCGCTTTTTTCTCGCCGACCAATGGCACTAACGCAGCGTCTGCTTGCAGCTCACCATCAATCTGCAACTCGGGCGCACGGGCGCGAGCCGTCTTCACTGCTTCGACGACTTTCTCCACGAATGGATGAGCGGCGCTCCCTTTGGTGGAGAAGGAGAGCATCGCCACGTAAGGTTCAACCTCCAGTAATTGTCGGCAACTGTGCGCCGAGGCCAGTGCGATCTCGGCCAGCTCTGCTGCCGAAGGGTTCACCACCACGCCACAATCGGCATAGATCAAGGCGCCTTGAGCGCCCACGCGAGCATCGGGCAGCACCATGATGAAGAAACTAGAGACGAGGCGAAAGCCTTCTCGTAATCCGACCACCTGAATGGCTGCCCGCACGGTCTCAGCCGTCGTGTGAACAGCGCCGGCCACCGCGCCATCAGCGTTGCCTTCCCGCACCATCATCGCGCCGAAGTAGAGTGGGGCCAGCATCTGCTGTCGCGCTTCGTTCAGCGTGATCCCTTTGGACCGGCGCAATTCAAAATAGAATCGAGCATAGGCTTCAAGGTCACTGGATCGCGCCGGCTCCACTATGCTTATCTGATGCAGCGGCACGTTCAGTCGAGCGGCTTCTTCTCGGATGACGGCTTCGCGTCCAAGCAACGTCACGTGGGCGATCCCTTGACTAACGCAGATAGCTGCTGCCCGCAGCGTCCGTTCGTCTTCGCCTTCAGGCAGCACGATCCGTCGTGGATGAGCCTGGGCACGTTGTTTGATACGATCCAGTACGCTCATTGCATTTTCCTTCGTTGCGGCGGCAAACCATGCCATTGCCTCACAGCTTTGTCAACCTTGGCACGAGCCGTAGAGTGAGCGAGTCGTCACAGACCAAACGACAAGCTCTACACCAAATGACGGGTCACGAACGCAGCGGCGCGGCGCGGGCTTATGGACTGTCTACTTGTTGAAATGAACTTGCTCGTTAATCTCCAGGATGAAATTAAGTAGTAATCCTGATAGCTATCACGTCGCGGTTTTGATATACTGCCGCCCGTGTGAGAAGTGAGAGATAGACGAGTGGTTGTAGAACGAACCGAAGCCATTGTGGAGGAGATCATGAACAAGAACGATCAGGAGGGTCTTAGCCCAATCCCGGCGGGCGCAGTGCCCATTCGCTTCACTCGTTCCAACCGAGAAGCCCGGTTGCCCCTGCTGATGTTTGTTGCCGCTGGCCGTGATGCGACGCGGCTCCTGATGCCGCTGCTGTTGTTTGTCATAGTGCTGACGGTGGCGACGCCTGCGCACCACGCGCAATCCGTCTCGGCGTTGATTCAAGTGCCGGTTGGTTACTTCTATGTCAACACGCCGGCCATAGGCGATCTGAACGGCGATGGTCAACTGGACATCATTGTCTCGGCCAGTGGGGTCCATCCTCGGATTTTTTCCATGTCCATGTCGGGCCTGATCACGGCTGTGGCCAGCGATGGTTCGATTTTGCCCGGTTGGCCTGTCCTCACGGATGAAGACGTTGCGATGTTGCCCCCTACGCCGGCTATTGTCGCCGACGTGGACGGTAGTGGTTGGCCTGAAGTCATCTGCGGTCATGGGCGCACGCTTTATGTGTTCAGCGCGAATGGGCGACTAATCTGGAAGCAGCGGATCGAAGGCTACTTCAAAAGGAGACCGGAGGTCGCCGATTTGAATCATGACGGTCGGCTGGAGATTATTGCGTCAGCCGATTACTTCTTGGGCCAGGCCAGAATCTACGCCTGGCATTCCAACGGCAAGCCGCTTGCCAACACGCCCATCTTCATTGATGAATACTTTGCCTCATCGCCGAGCGTGTACCGTCAACATGAGGAGACGCTCATCGCCATTGGCGGCGGCAATGGGTATGCCGATCAAGCTGGCACGCTCTATCTGTTTGCTTATGAGCAGGGGCAATTCCGACAACGATGGATTCATCGCATCGGTCAGCACCCGATTTGCAAGCCTGTTTTTGCCGACCTTGATGCTGATGGCGAGATAGACGTTTTAGGCGGCACGTATGCACCATTGGT
Source organism: Blastocatellia bacterium (assembly GCA_025054955.1). Lineage (NCBI taxonomy): Bacteria > Pseudomonadati > Acidobacteriota > Blastocatellia > Blastocatellia bacterium. The sequence goes on from JANWZE010000100.1 coordinate 8,389, forward strand.
CTATGCGCTACGTGCGTCTGACGGAACGTTTTTGCCTGGCTGGCCTCGATCGGTGGCCGGCAGCGTCTTCACCTCACCGGCCGTCTATCAAGATACTTTTCGCACGATTGTCGTCGCCGTCGCGTTGACCGGCACAATCTATGCCTGGAATGAACGAGGCCAATTACAATGGCAACAGCAGATTGATCCCAACGCGATTGAGCAGATCACGCTCGCTGATGTGGATGCGGCTGCTGACAACATGCCTGAAGTGCTTCTGGGCATCAACGGCGGCATTAGCGCTTTCGGTATCCTCGACGGACGGCCTGTCAAAAAATGGGACTTGACCAACCATTGGGTCACCGGGGCCTTACAAGCTCAACTCCAACCTAGCAGCGCACCCAACCTGATTCTCGGTGGCGTTGACAACCGGACTGAACGCGCCAAATTGTTTATCCTTCAAAATTGAAGGCCGGCAGGCCAAGAGCATCGGCAAACAATGAAGCGCCCTCGGCAACAGGGCTCACTGCCGGTGCGCTTCGCTTCTCACCGTCGGGCGTATGTGCCGTTCACGAACGAAACCATCTGCAACAGGGCTCATTGCCGGTGCGCTTCGCTTCTCACCCTCGGCCCTCATTGCTTTGTTCACGGACGAAACCAAATGTAGTCTCCATGTGAGGTGGCCATGAAGAACAACATGGGCAACGATAACCAAAAGTTCGTGCGCGAAGCCATGAACGCGCGACGCGCCAGTTGAGCCGATTCGGGTGGAATTGGCGTTCCGTCCTGGGCATTGGCCTTCGTCCACGCGATAATTCGTTTCTGATGCGGCCAGATAATGCCCCACACATTCAGCATCATAATCAACCCGATTCCACCGCCAATACCGATGGACGCTGATTTGTTGGTAAAATGCATTCCTGTCGGGGTCGGAATGGTGAATGTTTTAATCATCAAGAACGACATGATGAGCACCACCAACACGACCGCCACGGCAATAAACCAGCCCTTGTCAATGCGCCCCGGAACGAGCATCAAGAACCCATAGATGATGCCCCACGCCAGCAGCGACCAGCCAAGCCATTGAATGAAGACGCCACCCATCGGCACTTTGGCGTTTTGGGCGTCCGGGCGCAGAATGTACATGACATAGTAACCCAGTCCCATCAACACGGTGACCACAGCACCCCAGCGAAACCACCAGAGGGCGCGCGGCATCAGTTCCGGCACAACCTTGCCTTTGGTTGGCCCATCCAGGGCTTTCATGAAGTTGACGTTGACCAGGTTGAAAAAGTAGAGAAGCCCGATCCAAGCGATCCCGGCGACAAAGTGCACCCACCGCATGAAAATTCTCGGCAACTCATCTCCACTGGGACCGTGAACCTGCAACAGCAACGCGACGACAACCGGCAATCCGGTCAGTACCACTGGCAGCATAGTTTCCTCCTGTAGATGGATGTTTGGTTTGAGCAAAATCCTACTTCATTTCTCTTCACACACTGACGACCAATTGAGTGAGGCCATTGTAATGACCGACACGTACCCGGTCAAGAGGAAGAACTGGATGCCGTTGCCGACGCGGCGCCCTTCTTCATGGAGAGTGGAGAACTGCGCCCAGGGAGGCACTCAGTTGAAGTGGGTGTTGTTGATGTTGAAGCGGCTTAAGCCCCTCGGCAAAAGCGGCGCCATGAGCTCGGCATATCGGCCTGCTTGGCAGCGATGGGGCAACTGGGCCAGCCACGCGGCTTACCTGTGTGACCCAGAGGCGCTCAGCTTCATCAGGATTGCAACTGAGATAATCGAAGCTCCGTCTTCAAGACGCCAGATTGATTGAGCTCGGCCCTCGTTATGTATCACCGTGAAACAGCGGCCAGCACATCCAACCGGCCACGTCCAAGCATGCCGCGATAGCCCGGATTGAGCCCGTCAATGTTGACCGCTGAATCAAGCACGGCTTGCGCTGCATTGGCCCGACCAGACGATTTGACCAACGCGACAGCGCCGCTTGCGAGCGCCGCTGAAAACGACGTGCCGCTGGCTGACGCAAAACCGCCACCGGGGAAGGCGCTAATCAACTCGACACCGGGGGCGCACAGGTCTACGTGAGCACCATAATTGGAGAGAGCGGCTTTGTAATCAGACAGGTCTGTAGCGGCAATGGTCATCGCTTCTTCGACCGACGCCGGATACGGCACCGGCCAATTTGTATTGCTGTTGCCGGCGGCTGTGACTACGATGGCTCGACGCAGCGCCAGGTTCATGACGCCTCGCATCGCTTGTGGTTGACCGAGCGTGCCAAAGCTCAAGTTGATCACATCGGCGCCATTCTGCGCAGCGTAGCGGATCGCCTTCGCGATATTACTGGCCGTCCCACGACCGTCAGGGCCAAACGCGCGTACCGGCATAATCGTCACACCAGGAGCAACCAGCTTGATCAAGCCGGCCACAAGCGTTCCGTGTCCATAACCGATGCCGCCACTGACTTCAGAAGGATCACTATCGCGATCCACAAAATCATAACCGGATGTGAGAGACCCCAGAGCCGGGTGGGCTACATCAATCCCTGTATCAATCACGGCGACAACGACGCCACGCCCATCGGCCACAGCTTGAGCTGACATAACGCCGAGAAGCGAGAGCGCCGGTTGAGCCGCATAGGCGGCGCTGCTGCCGGGGCCATCTACATTGGCGATCGTTCGTTGATTGATTTCAGGAATCTGCAATAGATAGTTGGGTTCGACCGATTTGACATCACGATCAGCGCGGAGCTCACTCATCACCTGTTCAACGGTTCGACCCTGTGGGATGCCCAACAACCAGATTCGCTCATCCACCTCTTCGAGGACGACCAGATTGTAACGACCAGCTACGCCTTGAATCGTTCGCTGAGGTTTGAGCTCAACGATGATTGTCTGCGGATCATAACTGGCTGCCGATGAGTCAGCCTGAACAGCGGCATCATCGCCGACCGGGTTCACACTGCTCACATCAACAAGCGTGAGGCAGAGTATCAATCCAGCTATCATCACCAGCATGCTGAAACTCCATGAGTTTGTTGTGTGTTTTCTTGAATATCGGTCCCTCATGGTTCCCTCCAGTGTCAAAAGGCTGCTCCAATCAGTACAAACGGAGCCCAGTAATACGGATGTGGATGCTGTTGCTTCATCGCCAACTGAGCGGCTCGCAATGCAGCACGCTTGTTCAAGCCTTGTTTCAAGCCCTCGTACAACGTTGGCATGAAGGTCGCCGTTGAGCGATCTTTGACCATCCATGAGCTGACAATCAGCGATGAAGCGCCAGCATAGAGAAATCCACGTGTCAGTCCAAACAATTCATCGCCTGGATAAACGCCGTTCAAACCGGTTTCGCAGGCGCTAAGCGTGACCAGGTCTGCTTCAAGTCGCAGATTCAAAAGGTCGTAAAAGCTCACCCATCGGTCGGCTAGCTTCATCGCTGAGAACAGGGGTTGATCGGAACGAAACGTAGCATGCGTAGCCAAGTGCAGCAGACCAGCGCGGCTGCCGTCACAAAGGAGGCGTTGCCACGTGGCGTCTGGCCCCAGGACCGCCTTGGCTTCAGGCCACAGAGCTTTGAGCGCAGTGACCTCATCCGTGACGCAGGGCGCGGCGTCATCAGCAAGGCCCATCAGCAATATCGGCCCGGCCTTCTGTCGCGCCCGCGCTTTATCCACACACCACTTGAATACACTGGCGCTGGGCGCATAGGAAATTTCGTGATGATCAAGCAAGTAACGATGGCCATCGTACAATGCATGAAACGGAACGCTGTGCAGCAGGCCATGTGGCACGAATACCAGCCGCTTGCCTTCGATCAGCGATTCAATCGGCGCGATCAACTCAGTGTAGAGCTTCTTCAAACACGAATCAGCGAACGCCTGACGATTGCGTCGGTGAGCGTGAACAAATGCTTCGCCCAGCATGCATTGATTCAAGCTATGGCGCAGCGGGCGCAGTAATGATGACACGCGCTCGTCAGTGGTGATGTCATTCAGCAGATGAAGCTCCCGCCGCGTCAGCACGAACACCTTGACGCGTCCGTTGACGATGTAATACTCAACCAGCGCTTCATCGTCGGCCAAAGCGTCTCGCAACGCACCCACGTCCAATGAAAAACTGCTATACAGTGAGGCAGCCTCCGCGTCTTCGATGCGCAGTTGTTGAATCAACCGAGCTATCTGCTCCTCATCGGCTCGCGCAGCCGCATACAGCTCAGCCAGTCGGCCGGCCATACTCTGCTTGCCCTGCCACTCTATCTGCTCAATGCGCGTATAGTACCAATTCAACCGCTCGCGCAGCGTTTCAATTTGCTTGAACGAATCGCGGCTGCCAGGGTTGGAAGCCACCCGTTCAATCGTTCGACCCGTCTGAGACAACAGATCGAGCAAGACGCGGGATTTGGAAGCCTCAGCGTACCGAAACGCCGCTTCGATCATGTCATCGGTTTCTCGTTGTGAGCACCATTGAACAAGGTCTTCGTAGACGGACATCTTGTCATGAATGAAGGCGCAAGCCAATTGTTCCACCCGGATGCCACGCCGCAATCGTTCCACTTGCTCCACCGCGCGCGTGTAGTAGCGGTAGGCTTGATCTGCTTCGCCGGTTTGCTCCAGTAGATTGCCCAGGAAATGAAGTATCTGATAGGCCAAGGATGGCGCTTCGATCCTGCCAAGGGCAGTCAACGCCGCCTCGCTCAGAGATCGCGCGCGGGCGACATCGCCGCTGCTGAAGGCGATGCGCGCATGCTGAAATTGGGCATAGGCCGCTTTGGCGACCAGACGGTGTTGCTCAAACAGAGCCTCGGCCTGTTGGCAAAGCGACTCGGCCTGATCCCACTCCTGGCGGCGCGCGCACACCTCGCTCATGTGGAGCGCGGTCACGGCTGCAAACACATCGTTGCCTTCGGCGAGGAATCCCTGACGCGCCGCTGCTAGCTCTGAGGCAGCCGCGTCTAACCGGTTCTCACGCAGATGAACGATGCCCAGATACATGCGAGCCTTGAGCTGTTCATAGCGCATGTCCAGCGCCTGAAATTTCTCGATGGCCGATTGCGCCGCTTCACGAGCTTGCTGGTAAGCATTTAATTGCCAGTAGACCTCGGCCAGGTCCAGATCGCACAGCGCGTCCTGAGCCGGGTCGCCAAGCTGACAGGCTTGCAAACGAACCTCTGCAAATAGCCGCAGGCTCTCTTGAAATCGCCCTCGTTGGAAGTAGAGCCATGCGATGCTGTAGTCAGCTTGGTTGACCAGCAGCGGCATAGATAATCGCTCGTAGACCTCTCGGGCCTGCTGATAGAGTGTCACCGCCTGTTCAAACTGGTTTAAGCAGACGTAGACGTTGGCCGTGTTGTAGCTGACCGAGCCGATATTGAACTGATGGCCGCCCTCCTGATAGATACTCAATGCTTGTTGATAATGGCTCAGCGCCTCATGGTAGCGATCCAGCCGATGATAAACGTTGCCCATGTTTTCCAATGTCTGAGCGAGCAACAGGCGCTGGTCGTGATGGCGAAACACCTGACAGGCGCGCTGACCCACCGTCAACGCTTCTTCATAGCGTCCAAGATACATCAGCACATCGAGCTTGGCCCGCCCGATGCGCGCTGCATCAACGGGGCGATTGAGCCGATGATAAAGGCTTTCAGCCTGATCGTATTCAAGCAACGCCTCACGGTACCGCCCAGAAAAATGGCGCACCAGCGCCACGGCGTGATGAGCCAACGCCGTCGCGTCCGGCTGATCAATCAGTGTGGCGGCAGCCTGCGTCAGCTCGGCCAGCCGGATAGCCTGATGAATGTCAACGCGGATCAGATGAGCCACCTGCTCTTTCAACCGCTTGACCCAATCTACCGTAATGTATGCTCGATGCGCTGATAACAACCGATGCGCGTCAACGGCATCATCCTGTGAAAGGACCTGGCGCAGTAAGGCCTCAACGGGTAGCTCCGGCGTGCGGCTCGGCGTTGTGAGGGTTGGCATCATCGTCGTCATGGTCAATTGATCGGATCGGTAGCATCCAGTCCATGAATGGCTATCTCGCCGCTCTTGAGGCGGATGAGCAGGTTGTAAACGCCCTCAGGACTTTCATCAAGATAAAACCACCCAAACTCATTCGCGAACGTTCGGGCAACGAGCTCCGTTTGTTGATACAGCTCAACTTCGCCTCCGACGACCGATTCCAGGTCACCGCTGACCGGATTGGCCTGGCCGGTAATCAGCATACGAGGCTCACGTTCGCTGAAATGAATGCACAGGTCAATGTCGTACTCCGTGGTTCGGTAGAGCAGTTGTCTGGACATTTTTCGCGTGCTGCGAAATCCAAGCAGCATGTCTCGATCAAAACTGTCAGCTACCAACAATGCCACGTTTGAGCGATCAACCGGCGCTCCGATCCTGTGCTGATCAAACAAGCTCACCGCCCGCCGCATCAGCCACTCGGGCACATCGCGCAGCATCCAGTGATCTACCTGCGACCACACCTGTTGCAACTGGCTCACCTGCGCATTGCAGGTCGCACATCCTTGTTGCAAATGTTGGCGTATAAATGCGGCCTCGCGCGTAGACAACAGGTTGCGCACGAAGTCCGCGAGCTGTTCGATTGACGGACACCATTTTGAGTGGGCTACATCCATGCGTTGAGACCCTCAAAAGCCGAGTTGCTGAAGCGTCAACAGCAGTTTCCTTAAACATCGCCCGCGCTTGGGACCAATGGTGGAAACCGCAAACCCTAATTCCTCGGCAATCTCTTCATACGATTTCAACTCGTCGTCGAAAAAGAGTCGTGTCAGAAGGTGGCGACACGGCTCATCCATCATCGCCAGTGCGTGACGTACCAACTGCTGCTTTTCGAGGGTCTCTAACACCTCGTCCGGCAGCGGCTGAGTATCGGCCACATTCGCCGCTTGCTCTGCCACCTCGTCCAGATTGACGAACGCTTGACGGTGACGCCGCTTCAATCGCATGCAGTGATGAATGGCGATGCTGGTCAACCATGACCGAAACTTGCTGTGATCTTTTAAGCGGTCTAATCCGCTGAGCACATCGAGTATTACCGATTGAAACACATCGGCCACGTCCTCCGGCGCTAGTTTCGACTTCCACGCAATCGAATAGATCAGGCCGCCATGCCGCTCGATAAGCACAGTCCAGGCATCTCGATTCCCTTGCAAACAGGCTGCGATCAATTCAGGGTCGTTCTGTTGCCGGAACCGAACCATGGCCCTCCATGAGGCTGCCGGGTCTGGTTGAGCGCCTGCTTCGGCTCCATCGTCAACCACTGCATAAATCGTTTCTCGCGCTAGCCGACTCAGTTCCTCTATCACTTTCCACAGTGGTTCCACACCAGGCTGAGGCAACGAGGTTGATCGTGCTTCAGGCTGACTCATTCTGTTGCATAGTCCATCCATAGCTGTTTTCCCCAGCGATGCGAAGCAAACTTGATACCACTCGGTGGACGGTTGATAAGAATTTGTTTGACCACACTAATCACTAACTTTTCAATCCATTACATTGATCTTAAGAAGCCGTTGAAGATGGCCTTCTCACCAAAGCAATGAAACAGACCTTTCACTCTTGAGACGCTAGGAATCAGGGGTGAAAAAGCTGACCACACCCCTTTGTGTGGATGGCATCACTCAAGCGGATGGTGCGGCCAATTGATCAGCGTTGTTCAGCTCAGTCTTCGTGACCTGTCTTCTACTTTCCGAGGCTTCCGAGGCATCGCTCATGCTGTGATAGTGATGTTCAAAGATCATGCGCGTAAACCCTAAAGAACACGAAGACCGCGAAGTAGCTCATGGCGTTCTTGGAGACGTAGGTGATCCAGCTTGACGGGGCGGCACGTGCGGGGTTGGCTGAGGGCAGACAGCTTGTTGGGTCGAACCTTGAGGAGGGTCACTGTCGTCCAACGACCGCACGCGCCAGGATGAAATTGTTCAGGTCTACGTGAATCGTTCTGACATACAACTCTATATCATCACAGGCCACCTCGTTTGCGCTTCCAGCAAACGGCTCAGCGGCTTTTGCCAAACGATGTCTGGCTGGCTACTGATCGGTCAAGCGTCCCGTCAAAACCATGCGGCCTCCGCCGCTGACCGTTGACGTACCCGCATTTGGCGATGGCGCTGTACGCTCACCAACCTTAGAACGGCTGGCTACGAACCGACCCCACACATCACGACCGTTTGAGCCTTCGACAAAGAAGAAGGCGATGTTGGTCACTTTGAAATTAGACCGCCCGTTGCCCGGCGAATGGGCATAGCTGTAGAGCGGAATCGGGACGATCCGCGGGCTTTCGTTCACCGGAAAGTTGGGACTCATCACAACCCAGCGGCCCGCTGCGTTTCGTACCATATAGGCGCTGGGGTCCTTGGCAATCAGGTCATTCACACCTTGACTCGTTGGACCCACCATGTTACCCGTCTCTGTGGGTAGGAGGTCGCCAATCTGCACCAACCCCTGATAGCCATTGCGGATATTCTCACGGTACGTGCTGGCGCCATTACTTCCCAACGCCACCGCGCCATAATTGCCAGGCGTCAGCCACGGATTACTGTTGTTATTGTTATTTCCGTTGCCGTTCCCGTTATTATTTTTCTTCCCACTATTACAACTAGCAAATTGCTTGAGTGTGTAGCGAGTGCCGTTGACATCACGTGGATTGATCAAACCGGTGACCTGACCGCAGTCGCTTTGATTGCTCAGGTCCCAACCATTGAATTCGGGATCATACGGCGACTTGTAATGGTCGGATTGAACCGTCACGCCGTTCCATGTGTGTGGGTAATTTTTGAACTCACCGTGCGGTGTGGGGTTCACCTCACAATCGTTGAAAGGCACACAGAGTGAACCATGGCCGAACTGATCGAATATAGCCCACGGACGCAGCCCGTTGCCCAGCACCGCTCCGCTGATTGCCTCACTGGGCACAGCTTTGGCAGTCACTTTCAGGTCTGCGCTCGTTATGCCAATGGCTCGACCGAGAAACGTATCCACTGTCCGCTGGATATTGACCCGCGCAGTGCTGGGATTAGGGAAGAGAATGTCCGCCGGAGTAAGGATGACGGGCTGACCGTCAGCCAAATTCTTGGCAGCCGTTTCTATCGCCCACCGTTTAGCTGTGCCATTGTCAGCGTAATTGCCGGGGTCGGCAATCAAGCCCTGCACGGCAGCCAACGCGGCTGCGTCGGCGGCGTTCTGCAGTTGATTTCGCACGGTGAAGAAGTATCCGATGTCAACGGCCAACGCCGCCGCGCCCATGATGGCCACGGCCCCGGCGGCAATCAACACTAACATCGTACCCTTTTCTGCTCGCTTTCTGATGCTCGTCAATTTCATGTATACCCTCCTAGGTTAGATTGTGAGGCGCGTTGCCGACGGCTCGGCTCACTCCGCTGCCGACCGCGCTGGACAACGCCCCATGTGCCTGTTGGTGTTTTTCATTCGTTATTGTTTTTCATTCACTCATTAAACATGACAGTGGATGCCGTCAGTTGAATGTAGTCTCGTGGCAAAATGAAACTCAACGCGGTCAGCTCCACCCGGTAATTGAGTGTCACCTGAGCGGGTTGACCCGCTGCGCCATTTGCGCCTGTGACGGTGATCACCACATCATTAGGGTCTATGCCCATGCTCTGGATGCGCTGGATCACCTTGGTTCGTATCTCGGCATTGCTCAAATCACTGACCGTTGCTAAATGCGCGAATTCGCGCGAGGCCGCTCGAATGATATGCTCGGAGACGGCCAGCCGTCCTACGTCAATCAAGCCGGCAATCATCAGAATGGCCACTGGCGCGAGCAGCCCAAACTCAGCAAGTGACTGACCGCGCTGACGCCACCGGCAAGTCACCATCTTGAGAGAGTGAGTCAATGAACGCAGATTGAGCTTCATGGCTTATAACCTCATAACGGTCGTGGCGCTTAACTGATTCAGCTGCGCCGGCGATTGACCCGTGAGATAACTCACAATCCACATCCACAAATTCTGCGTCGGCGAACTGAATTGATAAGTAACCGTGACGCGCGCCTCGTTGGCGGCAGGAATCAATTGCGACTGGACGTTGACCCTGTTGACCTCCATGCCCGCCTGCGTACAGTAATTGAGCACCACCGCGTGAGCGCAATCTGAGCACCCTTGCTGAACGACCCGACGCACACCCACCCGAGACGCGTTGGTGATGATATGCTGCGCGCGCATGGCCATGCCAAAGTGCACCAGCCCAGCCACAATCATGACGATGATGGGAAAGGTCAGCGCCATTTCGACAATCGCCTGACCACGCTCCCTCGGTTTTCGACAGCCGTTTTTCGGCATGGTAATCCTCCTCATCTGATTCACGGATTGTCGAAACGAAAGGAGGAGTTCAACCGCAGCCTGATGTCGCTGATGCCTACTGGCATCGCACGTCAATGTCTCCGAGCGTCCATCTCAAGAGCAAGCTGCGTGCCATCGGCACGGCGACGCCTGAAAAATTGATCGCATCCATCACAACCAACAATGGTTCAATCAATTGTCCGAGCAGAGGCCACTGCATCGGCGTCCGTTCATGGCTCTCTGCGGATGTTTCAATGTGCCACGCTTGAAACATCTGCAATGCTTGTTAACGGCGTGACGGTGAAACAACGCCGGTCGAACGGCGGCAGGTTAGGGCTTGACAACAGGCTGCGAGCACTGGCACGACTCGGCCGTACCGCGGTGATAGGAATTTTGCTGATCGCATTTGGAGGTAGCGCTGAATCAGATGAAGGCAGCACAAGCAGTGGGCTCGGAGATTGACAACACACGGATCACAACATCGGCGTAAGGGCCCGGTTGAATCCACCTATCGCATCATTCCACTGCTCGTGCTCGCTTCATCCAATTCATCATTGTCAAGAGCGGCACAGGCGTCGTCAGCATACTCGAACGAGCGCCCATGCACTTAGTAGTCGCATGAACCGAGCGAAAAATTCATCAGCTCAGAAAAGATTTTCATCGAGCGTTGACAGACCGTTGCCGAGTATATCCGCCTGTGACCCGTCGCCACAGCGTGATCCGTTCCTGCTCATCCGCGTCTGTCTTCTGCTGCGCATAATAACCGGCCGTGACCCGTCGCCACAGCAGGATGAATCATCCACGCGGAAGGAACGCAGCCGATGTGTCTGAGCTGCCGCCGTGTGAAAAGAAAAAACGGGCGGCACGGACGAGATCGGCTCAACCGCTGCCGTCTCGCCGTGCCTGATCCCATGACGAGCATGCCGGACACACCGGCTGAGGGGTACAGAAAAGGGCGTACAACAAAACAACAACCTTATGGCGTTTCTACCAGCAGCGTGGTATTGACCATGCGTCCACTGCCGCTGGTTGTGCTGACTCCACCGATCGAAGGAGTGGCATGATGGTCAGCGTTCTTGGCGCGAATTTGAACGAACCGTCCCCAGACTTCCTTGCCGTTGGAGCCTTCCACGAAAAATGAAGCAATGCTGACGACCTTGAACGTTGTGCGGCCATTGCCCGGCGTATGATAGACGCCGTATAACGGAATCGGGACGATGCGCGGGCTTTCGTTCACGATGCCGGGCCTCAACGGGCTGAGCACCACCCATCGGCCGGCAGCATTTCTGGTCATATAGGCATTGGGGTCTTGAGCCACGAGGTCTCTAACACCCTTTTGCGTCGGCCCAACCATATCGCCGGTCTCTGTCGGCAGAATATCGCCGATGCGCACCAGGCCGCGGTATCCTTGCACAATGTTTGTTTGATAGGTTGACGCGCCGGTGGACCCAAGCGCAATCGGACCGAAGTTGCCGGGCGTCAGCCAGGGGTTCGAGCCGTTGCACGACTTAAACGATTTCAACGTCACCCGCTGGCCGGTCACATCGCGAGGATTGAGCAATCCGGTGACCTGGCCGCAATCGCTCTCGGCGCTCAGGTCCCAGCGATCAAACTCCGGATCATAGGGCGATTTGTAATGATCAGACTGAACCGTCACACCGTTCCATGTGTGCGGATAGTTTTTGAACTCACCGTGCGGTTTGGGCGATTCGCAATCATTGACCGGCACACACAGCGCGCCATGACCAAATTGATCCAAGATCGCCCACGGGCGCACGCCGCTACCGGCCACAGCCCCGCTAACGCCAGTGCTGGGCACCGCCTTGGCAGCCACTTTCAGGTCCACTTCGTTGATCCCGATGGCTCGCCCCAAGAACGTGTCCACTGTCTTTTCATACCTGATCTTCGCAGTGTTCGGCGTGGGAAATGTAATATCCGAAGGTGATAATATGACAGGCTGCCCGGCAGCCATGTTCTTGGCGGCCGTCTCGATGGCCCACCGCTTGGCCATACCACTCTCAGTGTAATTGCCTGGATCGTTGATCAACCCTTGCGCCGCCGCCAATGCTGCTGCATCAATCGCATTCTGCATCTGATTGCGCACTGTGAAGAAATAGCCAATGTCCACGGCCAGCGCGGCAGAGCCCATAATGGCGATTGCGCCGGCGGCAATCAGCGCGAGCATCGTCCCTCGTTGTCTTCGTGTCGGTTGAGCTGATTTCATCGTCATCCTCCCTTCGTCTATTGATTCTTGTTGATGTGGTGTTGGTGTGTAGCCACGTTGGCTCGTGACGCATACCTATCCAGCGCCCAGTTTTGCCCAGAAAGGCCAACCAGCCACAACAAAACCGAGACCACATCACGATGATTTTCCGGAACGATGAGGATCACTCTTCAGTGGCGATTTGCATCATTCCGTTTTGCCTCTTCTCCCAACCATAATAGGGACTGAAGCTGGCCCAAAAATTCAGCTCACGCCACCAAAGGCTATTGCCTGCCGATGTAACCGCGACCGTTAGGACAACAAACGAAAGGCCAGTCGTCGCCCGATTCGTCGCATCACCTGTGGAATCTCAGCAGGGCCGGGCGCGCTGTAGTAATGGTCGTCCGTGCCGGGCGCCGAAGAAGCTACGTATCGCAAGAGCTCAACCGCGTGAGGAGGCGCCGCGTTTCCATACCGAATGACGAAAATCTCGATCCCCTGCGCTTTGGCCAGATCAGCTTCTCGTCGGGTTTCTGCGTCACGGCATGATTGGTTGTTACAACTTCGGTTGTTCAATGGCGGCGCTTGAAAAGCGTCATGTGGGCTATACCACGTATTCATGCCATCCGAGAGCAGGATCATGACCTTACGATATTGATCGGGGCGCCCGCCTTGCTCAAACGGCCATTCGGGTGTGAGCACTTCGCGGCCCCATTTGATCCCTTCCATGATCAGCGTCCCAGAGTTCGCTTGTCCGCCCGGCGCCGTCATTCGGTTGACATGGGCGATGATCGTCTGTTTGTCATAACTGAGCGGCAGCACAGGCGTCAGCGGGTTTAGGCACGTTTCTTGAGGCGCGCCTTGATTCAATCGTCCATCGCGGCACCGACATCCATCGGGCAAACCGTCCTGACCGGCGATACGCACCTTTCCACGAAACGGCACGAGCGCGACTTTGACCGGCGGATTGACGCGGTCGCGAGCCCCATCGGGCAACATCAGGTTGACTAACTGATTGGTCGCCTGCTTGACGCTCTGTATCGGCGCGCCGTTCATGCTGCTGGTATTGTCAAGCACCAATGCGATCTCAACATGGTCGAATCCGGCGCTGGCACAGGCGCCGACCGTTCGATCCTCCAAGCCTAGCACACTCATGAAGCTCATACCGACGCTTGTTTCCGCACAGATGCGCACACCGCGTATGCCGGTGGTGGCTGTTACGCTCGTCAATACCGCGGCGGGCATGTTCCGATTCAGGTACTCACCGGCAGCTTGCTTGACCAAGCCTCTATTGAGTTCCGGGTCTTCCAACAACCACATGGCGCCGGCCAGCGCAGCCGCGTCGGCTGCTGCTTGCAGCCGCGCGCGCTCTACATAGAGGCGTCCCAGATCAACAGCAAACCCAACCATCCCGATCAGCGCAGGCAAGGCGATGGCCACAGCCACCAATACTTGTCCGCGTTTGCGCGACGGCCCATTTCCGTTGGCTGATGGATCAGCCGTCAGCGACATGAACCATCGCCACCACCAATGATGATGAGACACCATTCGAGCGAATGCAATTTCATTTCCCATCATACTCCTCCTCAACAACAAGACATAGGCCGTTTCCGGCCAGCCGTTATCATCAACGCGCCGACCTCCGGCAATAGGCATTGAACAAAACCAACCCTGCCCGCCGCACCAGAAAAGCCTGAGCAAGCAATGCCAGCGTCGCCGCAGCAGCACACTCGCGCTGACGAGCACACCGAACATCCGCAGAGCCGGTCAAGTCAATCAAAAACTCAACAACGTTCAACCATCTCTTACCCTCCAGAGATCGTTCTACGTCCACTTACAGCCGTGTTGCATTTCTCGCCCATATTCTCGCACAAATGAGATGGAACGGAATTGGCAGAATTACCAAGCCGGCGCTGTAATTTTACGCAGATTCACAATTCCCAATGACACTACCAAGCAGTATAATGTCGGCTCCAAGTGTGACGCGGGCAATCACAGTGGCAGTACGAACCGGGCACAAAAATGGATAAGTTGCGGTTTCTCCAATTTTCCGACGCGCACCTTGATGCTGCGCTGACCCATCTGAAACTCGGTTGGCCGCCCGACAAACGCGAACAACGGATTCGTGAGATTAACAGGCTGCTTGCCGATCTGCCTCGCTTGGCCCAGGAGCGTCAGGTAGAAGCCGTTTTCATTCCCGGTGACCTGTGGGACGACGAAGCTGCCTCAGCCGATACTGCCGCAACAGTGATTGAAACGTGTGCCGCTCTGTCGCCGATTCCTGTGTTCATCACACCCGGCAATCACGACTTCTACTCACCACTATCGTTTTACAATCCCGACAGAGCGCGCCTGCGCAACCTGCCCGTCTGGCCTGACAATGTGTTTATTTTTCGCTCCGAACAATTTCAAACGATCGCTCATCCAACGCGCCCCGACGTCTCGATCACCGGACGCGCCTTTCACCACAATGCGCCTACTGAAGAACGATGGCTGGCGCAGCACATCACGCGAGCGGAAACGCCGATCAGCATTTTGCTATTCCACGGGTCTTTGCTGACCTATGAGGGAGCGGATGCAAATCTGCCCGGCAAGCGCACAGCGCCATTTTCCGCCGAGGAACTCGTGGAACAAAATTTCTCCTACGCTGCGCTCGGTCACTATCACCACTATACCGAGCTGGTGGATGTAGACGAACGCATTCGCGCTGCCTATGCCGGCTGTCTGGCGGGTCGAGGACCAACAGAAATCGGCCTTCATTTCATCTTGGTCGGCGAACTCGATGCTCACGGTGTGTGCGGCGAGCTTGAAAAGATTCGGCTGGACCGACGCACCGTTTACAATGTCGTGGTTGACGTGTCCGGCGCGACGACCGACACCGAGATGAGGGAACGAATCGGCCAGCACCTGCAAGCAAGCGGCGCAACAGCCGACGACATCGTCTACCTGCAACTGACCGGACGCATGCGCAACAGCCTGCGCACCGCCGGTTGGATCGAAGCGTTTCAGGCTCGCTATTTCTACCTCGGCGTGAGCGATCAGACGCGACCTGCTTACAATCTGGAAACACCGCATCCGCGCACGTCGCAAGGCGCCTTCATTCGACAGATGCAACGCCAACTCAACGCGGCCGCCAATCAGGCCGAACGCTCACAATGCGAGCACGCCATTTACTACGGCTTGGACGCCCTGCTGCAAGGAGAAGTCAGACCACGATATGAAGATTGAACGTCTGACCATTGAAGGCTTCGCCCCACTGCCTGATCAACGGATCGAATTTGATGCAACGCGCGTCAACCTGCTCATCGAAGAGAACGAAGCAATCAGACGCGCCACCGTGGCTGCCATCATCGCGGCGCTTTACGGATGCCCGACCACTCAACACAAGCCTGAGCAAAATGCAGAGCCTGAGCAAAATGCAGAGCCTGAGCCTGGTCGGCCATACAATAGCCAGCGTTATCAGGTTGGCATTGATATTACACTGGCAACTGCCAATGGCCCTCGACGCTACCGTTTGATCTGCCAGAGCGACGGCGGCAACGTGCGCGTGTTTGATCGAACCGGCGGCGAGCAAGAGATCACGGCTCATCTGATCGAGCAATCAGACCATCGAGATATTGGACTGGCGCTCTGGTCTCTTTCGCGTGATCAATTTGCCAGTGTGTGCTGCGTGCGTGCAGCCGATTTGCATCACCGAACAAACCTGGATGAATTGACCCGGTATCTGCAACGTGTGGCCGACAGCGACACTGCTAGTCGCACGGTCGCCGATGCTCTCGCCGTTTTGAGCGCAACGTTGGCCTCGTCGGTTGACCTCGCCAATACCAACCCGATGCCAGCAAGCATTGAGCTTGAGCAAACCCGCCATGAGCTGGCAGCAATCGAGCGCCAATTGGATGAGATGGCATCTCGACGCCAGCGTCTAGCAGCCGATCTGGAGCGCATCCGAGAGCTTCAGCAGCGCATGACAGAGGCTCAGCGCGAGCGCCGCGTGTCACTCTATCTAGCCGCTCGTTTACAACTGCACGCGCTCACCGATCAGGTGAACCGCAGACGCCAACTCGAGCAGCAACTTGAGACGTTGGAGCAAGAGGCCGCTTCGTTAGTCGCTGACTATCCGCTGCCTTCCCAGTCACCTGGTGAACTTCTGCAATGGTGTGATCAATGGAAGCAACTGAAGCGCGCCCTGCAGGACACTGAGCAAGCACTGCAACAAGCCGAACAGGCGTTGGACGCGTTCAATCACCAGATTGGCCCACTGAATTGTCTCCGCCCGTTCACCCAAGCCGACTTTGATCTCCTAAACCAGTCAGCGAGCCTCTATGAAGCCACGGCTGCCGAATTGAGCCGCCGGCAGAGCGAGCTTGATGCTTACACGGCCAAGCTGACCGAACAGAACATTGATCTGGACGAATTCGAGCGATTATCTGAACCGCTCGGCGCGATGACGCCACAAGAGCGCGAAGAAGCAGCTCTCTACCCGCAGCGTATCCAATCGCTCGAAAGTGAGCGAGACAAACACGAAAACAAAGTGATCCGTTATACGGCGATGATCGAGCAGATTGACAAAGAGCGGCAGCAAAAACGCGAACTGGCGCGCCTGTTGTGGCTTGGCGCAGCTTCGCTTTTGATGATGAGTGTGGTGTTCTTTTTCATAAACGAATCCATCATGGCGTGGACGTTGACGGCGGCTGGGTTGGTGAGCTTGGCCGTCGGCTTTTATCAGCATCAGACAGCCGGTGTACATCGCAGCCGCGAGCGTCAAGAAGCCCACCGTGAAGTTGAACAAGGCCGCCAGGAAAGTCACAAAATTCGTCAGGAAATCGCTCAGCAACAGGATCACATGACGACTCAGGCGCAACTGATCGGGTTACTCTACCCTGACAAACTCGCTCAAGCCTGCCACGAATACAACGCGCTGATCGGCCAGGTTCAACCTTATCTCACGCTGCGCGCGCAGGTGGCTGCCTTGCGCCAACAATTGGAAGCGAGCGGCTCGGTCATTGAGCGCCTGTTCCGTAAAGCCGGACTGGACGAAATTAAGGTGGCACGTTCATCCATTGAAGGGTTCAAGCATGACGTCAGTCGCTACCGGCAAATGATCGAGCAGCGCCAGCCCCTGGAAGCCAGAGTAGCTGAGCTGCGCCAGCAATTGGTCAACGATCGTCGTCAGTTTGACGAGCTGTCAGCGCGGCTTGCAGAGGCCTTACAAACAACCCACAACAGCACGGCGACGCCATTGGAAGAGATTGTTGAGCGGATATGCAATGGCGCTTCGAACTATCAACATTGGTGTCAGATTCAAACTGAGCAGCGTCCGCGTATCCAACAAGCCTTAGCCGAGCTTCCTCAACAGGACGACGTTGAACAGGAGTGCCATCGCTTGCGCGAGCGCTTGCAGGCCTGGCATGCCGACGATCCAACCTTGGAGGCGCTTATGCCAGAGAAAACGCAGGATGAATATCAGGCCGTCGCCGACCGCTTTGAGCAGGTCATCGAAGAGACGCAGCAGGCACTAAGCAGCCTTAGTCAACACGTCTCGGCTCAGCTCGCCCAGATGGAACAAGAAGGCCCTCACCTCCTGGAGCGACACCATCAACTCTCTCATCAATTGGCTCGCTTGTCTCAGTTCATCCAGGCTGCCCAGCAGGCCGCGGCAACACTGCAGCACGCAGCGGAGCAAACGCATCAGCAGTGGGCTGACGCGCTGTCTCACTTAGCGGACGAGTTACTCAGTTCACTGAACACGGAGATTGAGTCGCTCAGCTTTGACGCTCGTCTCAACCTCACTGTATCGCTCAAGGACCGCTCTGAAGCATTATCGGCAGAGCAACTGCGTGAACAACTCGCGCTGGGCACGCGTGAACAACTAGCGTTGTTGTGTCATGTGCTGGTCGGTCGCTATCTGTCGGGCGGAGCCGTGCGCTTGCCGCTGATTGTGGAAGACCCGCTGGCTGGCGCGGATGAAGCGCGATCTATCAAGATGATGATGCTGTTGGAGCAACTGGCCGGCCAGCATCAGATCATTCTGCTGAGCGGCCAGCCAGAGCAAACTCAATGGTTGAAAGCAAAACTTCCCCACTTGTTTGCTGAGCGGATTCATGAATGCCAACCGGTGGACGTGATTCGATGAACAGCATCAGCACAGTGGATCAACGGCGCTCGGCTTCGTTTCGCATTACCTGTTCAGTCATGCTCGAGCAAGATGGCAACCTGTTGCTTGTACAGGAAGCCGATCCTGCTTTCTATGGGAAATGGAACCAACCGGCCGGCCATTTGGACCCTGGGGAAACGGTGTTTGAATGCGCGCTGCGCGAAACCAAAGAAGAGACCGGATATGAAGCTCAACTGACCGCGCTGCAAGCCATCTACTTTTCCATTGTGGGTGAGCAGCAGACGATGAATTTTTGTTTTCGCGCCCAACCGCTCGGCCCGCCGGGCGCATTTGATCATGCGGAAATCCTCGCCACGCGCTGGTTCAGTCCGCAAGAACTTCGACAGATGCCTCGTCACCACTTGCGTCACCGTCTGACCGAGCGGCGCATTGAGGATTGGCTCCGGGGTCTATCCAGCCCACTGCCCACGATTGTTCATCTTGAGCCGATTCTTGCCCAATTGCATCCAGGCTAATACCAATAGTGCGATTTTCGATTGCCTCTAAGTAGGCGGACAAACATTCTGGGACATTTTGGGGGGACGGGACGTTTTGGCGTGCGGTGATGTATCACCGCTTTCCAGCCAAAGCTGCGACACGTCGCAGCACTCCAAAAACGCCACGAACGTTTGTCACGTGACTTAGCTTGCAGGCCTCGCAGCTTGCGGGCTGATGCATGCTGGAAGCGTGCGCTCTTAGAGTAAGCTTATTCGCGAACCGCTCTCGTGCGCAGAAAGGCCATGTTTGATGAAGTGACAAGCAGAGCAGGAGCCGAAATTCCCAAGCAGCACTCTCCGATTCTCTGTGCGCATTTGTATACCTTGTCATGATGTGGGTCGCGCTCCAGAGGCCGCGCAAGCGGCGCGTAAGAAGGTAGCCAGAGGTGAAACGTCTGGAACAGCAGATCAAATCATCGCGCTCCAGAGGCCGCGCAACCGGCGCGTAAGAAGGTAGCCAGAGGTAAAACGTCCGCAATAGAAAACGTCCAACGTCAGCTTGCGCCGGAGGCGCAATCAGCAGGTAGCCAGACGTGCAACGTCTGGAAAGCAGGTCAAACAATAGTGGCGCGTTGGAGACGCGCCGAGATGTGCGCGTTCGTGGCCAGCGAATGAACAACATGAACGAGCCGATGGGGAACGGGGTGGCGCCCCTCCAGGGCGCGAGTGATCGGGGATGACGCCGACCCAGACGTTGCACGTCTGGCTACCCTCTGGCGGGCGGCTGCCGCCGCTTAAGGCCCGCCGTCGTGGGTTGTTTGTACCACATCGTGGCACGCCAAACTCGTGTAACCAGGCACCGCCGCCGCTTAAGGCCCGCCGTCGTGGGTTGTTTGTACCACATCGTGGCACGCCAAACTCGTGTAACCAGGCGCCGCCGCCGCTCGGAGTTCGCCGGCACGCACACAGCG
This sequence comes from Blastocatellia bacterium, assembly GCA_025054955.1. NCBI lineage: Bacteria > Pseudomonadati > Acidobacteriota > Blastocatellia > Blastocatellia bacterium. Next base: position 28,462 of record JANWZE010000100.1, read on the forward strand.
ACGCTCCTACAAAGAACGTGGCCTTTACCGAAGCTATTACTCTAAGACCTATCTCGGCTGCCACGCACTGGCACGGCTTCACGCGACGGCGGTTTCGCACCGCGCCGCCTGACATGGCTGCGGTGTCGCACTGCCGCCGCCTGACATGGCCGCAAGGTCGCACTGGCACGGCGTCGCACGGCTTATGCGCTCACCTTGCCGCTCCTCGGCTGACTGGCTATCCTTGGCGGCTTATGTGCGGCTCAATGGAGACGATTCTGCGTGTCCACCAATTGACCAAATCATTCAACGGCACGATTGCGGTAGAGAACTTGAGCTTCGAGGTGGCGCGTGGCGAGATCGTCGGTATACTGGGCGCTAACGGAGCGGGCAAATCCACCACGCTTCAGATGATCCTTGGCTTGGTTCGTCCCACGTCAGGACGCATCGAGGTGTTCGGGCAGGAGCTGGAGCAGCATCGCACCGAGATTTTGCAGCGCATGAACTTCACAGCCGTCAACGTCAACCTGCCGATGAACCTGCGCGTGTGGCAGAACCTCTGGGTCGCCGGTCGGCTCTATGGCGTTAATCATCTCAGTGAACGGATTGACACGCTGCTGGAGCTACTGGAGATTGCCCATCTGCGCGATACTGTGAGCGGCCAACTCTCCAGCGGTGAGCTGACGCGGCTAAACCTGTGCAAGGCGCTGTTGAATGATCCGGAACTGCTGTTGCTGGATGAACCGACGGCCAGCCTCGACCCCAACATTGCCGACAAGGTTCGCAAGCTGCTAGTGCAGATTCAGCGCACACGCCGGATGACGATGCTCTATACCTCGCACAATATGCGCGACATCGAAGAAGTGTGTGATCGGATTCTGTTCCTGCACAACGGGCGGCTGCTGACGCAAGGGACACCAGAGCACGTCAAGGAGCAATTCGGCAGTCAGAGCCTCGAGGAAGTCTTCATCCGCATCGCGCGCAGCGGCGAAATTCTGATTGAGGGAGGTCGCTCATCATGAACCTGACGCGCGTCGGCGCGCTGGTCATGCGCTATGTGTTCGTTTATCGCCGCAACAAAATGCGGCTTGTTGAATTGTTTTTTTGGCCGCTGGTAGACCTCCTCGTCTGGGGCTATTTGACGATCTTCATTCAACAAACCGGGCAGGGGGCGTTGCCACGGTTCATCACGTTTCTGATTGGCGCGATGATTTTTTGGGACCTGCTCTACCGCTCGCAGCAGGGCGTGACCGTGTCGTTTCTGGAAGATGTCTGGTCACGCAATCTGTTCAATGTCTTCTGCGCGCCGGTGCGCTTATCCGAATACATCGTAGGCACGTTTTTGGTGGGATTACTGCGGGTTGGCATCACGCTGATTCCACTGCTGACGCTGGCCTGGGGACTGTACCACTTTAACATCCTGGACGTAGGATTTTGGCTCATTCCGTTTATCGTCAATTTGCTTGTGCTAGGACTGACGCTGGGCATCGTGGCCACAGCGTTGATTATCCGCTATGGCGATTCTGTGCAAGTACTGGCTTGGGCTGTGCCGTTTTTCTTCCAACCATTCTCTGCTGTGTTTTATCCGGTGGATGTGCTGCCATCGTGGATGCAGGCGGTTGCCTATGCGCTGCCCAGCACGTATGTCTTTGAAGGGATGCGGGCTGTGATTCAGACAGGCGCCAGTTCATGGCAACTGTTGTTGATGGCCACTGGTATGAATGTCGCCTACCTGCTCCTGGCGATGGCGCTGCTCAGACGTATGTTCAACCTGGCTCGTGATCGCGGCTTGTTGGGCAAGCTGGGTATCCAGTGAATAGGCGGCGACCTTCAAGCCCTGCTTGATGCTTTTCGTGAACAAGGGTGGGCTCGCCGGGCATCCAGTGAATGGGCTGCGGAGGGCGGCCTCAGTCAAGCCAGGATTGATTCAATGGCGAAAGCGGTGTAGTATAGGCCGACCTTTTCCACAAGCATGTTGTTAAGGAGACGGTGTTGATGTCAAATAAGGTTGTTATCGTTGGATTGGACGGTGGCGCGTTTTCGACTTTGCAACCGTGGATGGACGCCGGTCATCTGCCAAACCTGCAACGCATGATGCAGACCGGCGTCAGCGGCGACCTACAATCAGTCATTCCACCGGTGACGGCGCCCGCTTGGGTTTCGTTCATGACCGGAAAGAATCCAGGCAAACACGGCGTCTATTATTTCACTACGCGAGATAAGACGACGGGCCGAGAAGTCCCTGTCAGCGCTTCTTCGCGGACGGGCAAAACGCTCTGGGAACTGTTAAGCGACAGTGGTAAAACTGTCCTCGTGCTGAATGTGCCGACCACCTATCCGCCGACGCCGGTCAACGGCGTGCTGATTGCTGATTTCCTTACGCCGAAAGGTAAACGTGATTTCGTTTATCCCAACGAGCTGCTGGACGAGATCGAAAGCCGATTCGGCCCCTATCCGCTCTATCTGAAGACGCCGGTCTTCGCCGCCAATCTATCTGAATCAAATGTGGAGAGCTTCCTGGCCGAATTGTACCAAGAACTCCGCTACAAAATGGCGGTGATGGACTATTTGATGGAGCGGTACGCGCCTGATTTTTCGATGGTCCACCTGTGGGGAACTGACCGGGCGCAACATGAACTATGGAACTTATTCGACGCCAATCATCCGCGATATAACGCCAAGTTGGCAGCGCGTTGCCAGCCGAAGATCATTCAATACTTCTCGGCGGTGGATGCCGCGCTCGGCCAATTGCAGCAGCGATTGGATGAGGACACCACGCTGATTGTCATGTCCGATCACGGGTTCGGGCCGATTCACCGGTTCATTGATCTGAATGTTTGGCTGTTGCAGCATGGGTTCATCGCGATCAAGCCGACGCTCGTATCTCAGTTGCGATTGTGGGCTTGGAAATTGGGAATCACCAACGAATTGTTCTTGAAATTGCTGCTTGGCCTTGTCAAATTAGGAATACGCTTGCCCGATCGCACGCCGGCCGATGCCGTCAACCTTGTTCGTGAAGATGGGTTCCAACCGTTGCTCTCGCTCAATGATGTGGATTGGTCGAAAACAAAAGCCTATGCCAAGTTCGGCCTTGGCCAGATCGTCATCAATCTAGCTGGCCGCGACGCCAAAGGCTCTGTGCAGCCTGGCGAGGAGTACCGGCAGGTCCGCGATGAGATCATCGAGCGATTGAAGACATTGCGCGATCCAGACACCGGTCAACTGATCGGCGGAGAAATTTACACCAAGGAAGATGCCTATCACGGTGAGTTTCTCGACCAAGCGCCCGACATCACCTTCCTGCCGCTGGAGAACAATTACATGGCCAATATCCTGGTCGGCTTCAGCACACGGCGCTGGATCATGGATATTCCAGCGTTGTTTGGCAATCATCGGCTCAACGGCATCTTCATTGCGCAGGGTCAACACCTGGCCAAAGGACGCCGACTGCATGGCGCACGGATTATTGACATCGCGCCGACCGTGCTCTATTTGATGGGTCAAAAAATTCCGACCGACATGGACGGCGCTGTGCTCACCGAAGCGTTCACCGATGAGTTCCTCAACCATCAGGCAATTGAATGGACTGAGCCGAGCCAATCGCTGGCTACGACCGCGCCATCGTTGACACAGGACGATGAAGCGACCATCATCGAGCGATTGAAAGGACTCGGCTATTTATAGAAATTTGCTACGACGTCAGGAACGAACGAGGCAATGCGACAACTACTGAACGTCTCTGTGCTTCTGGAGCGGTGACGGCGTATGCCATTACGCTGGAGGCCGGTCATGACCGGCGGGTTTGGCAATCCGAATAACAAAAACATCCGCGCCTTGGTCGAGTTCAACGGTTATCTCTACGCCATCACGTCAAACGGTCGTGATGGCGGCGAAGTCCATCGTTCGCCGACGGGCGAATCCAATAGTTGGGAAAAAGTTGTTGACCAATCATTCCGCGCCTTTGGCAATCGCCGGCGGCGGCCGCTTCGTTCGCTTCATGTGTTCAACGGGTCGTTGTTTGTCGGCACTGGCATGGGAGCGCAAATCTGGCGCTCAGAGGATGGCGTCCGGTGGCGATGTGTCGTGGAGGATGGATTTGGTCAGGGGCTTCGTAACTTCTCCGTGCGCGCGCTCGAAGTGTTCAATGGCCATCTTTTCGCCGGAACCGGCGCGGAATTCTTCGGCTCAGCCGGCGTCTACAGCTCGGCTGAAGGCGACATCTGGCAACGAGTCGCCTGCGATGGATTCCGCTCGCCACCGGGCAACAACATCGTGTATGCGCTGGGCCGGTTTGACAATCATCTGTACGCTGGCACGTTCAACGTGCTGACTGGAGCGGCTGCCTATCGCACGCGCGACGGTCGTTCGTGGCAGTTAGTCGCAGCGCGTGGACTCGGCCATCGCGGCAATCTCTACATCTACCAGTTCTGCGCCTACCAACCGAGCCCTGCTGTGCCAGCTCGACTCGTCGTCACAACGGGCGGTAATCCGCGTGGCGGCGAAGCGTGGGCGTTCGATGGCCAACGCTGGAGCATGTTCGCTCCCAAAGGATTCGGCAAATGGCGCAACTCTGATCTGTGGGCAGCAGGCCAGTTTGGCGATGACTTTTATATCGGCACATGGAAATATCCGATCAAGCGGGCACACGATAATGGCGCGGAGCTGTGGCGATTGGATGGCGCTACCGGACAGTGGCATCCAGAGACTACCGACGGCATGGGCAATCCCGACAATGACGGTATTCGGTTGCTCGTGTCATGGCGCGGCGCGCTCTACGCCTCATTGCACAACCGGAGAACCGGCGCAGAATTGTGGCGCGGAGAACCGGAGCCGGTGGATTCGGCCAAGCAAAACCAGGCAGGCGCAGAGTCACTGACAGCATCGGTCAACCGGCCGAATGCGCCATGACTTGATTTCAGTGGAGCGCGACGCGAGCGTCACACCACAGCGCAAGGAACAAAATGAAACAAAAAGTGATTGTCATCGGCTTAGACGGCGGCACGCTGCGACTGCTCAAACCGTGGATGGATCAAGGACTGCTGCCTCATCTGAAACAGATCGAACAGGCCGGCTTCAGCGCTTCCCTGCAGTCCACCATTCCGCCGGTCACCATTCCAGCCTGGCCGTGTTTTATGACGGGCAAGAATCCGGGCAAACACGGCGTGCATTTCTTCTTCCGTCCCAAGCTGGGCAGCTATGAAGAGATACCGATTAACTCGACCTCGCTGGATGCCAGCACGCTCTGGGAGCTGCTCAGTCGTGACGGGTATCGCGTGGCTGTGCTAAACGTGCCGGGCACCTATCCGCCACAAAAGGTCAACGGCGTGCTCATCAGCGATCTGAGGCTCAGCGCCGAGCATGCCCCCATGACCTATCCGGCCAACCTGCTGGAGGAAATCGAGCAACGCTTCGGCCCATACCGGTTGGCCATCCAGACGCCGGCAGCGTTGCTGGCCAACCAATCGCGCGTCAACATTGATTACTTCTTGCGCGAGTGCCGCGAGATTCTCGACTACAAATGTCACGTCGCCGCCTGGTTGATGGATCGCTATGCGTTCGATTTCGTCATGCTGCATCTGTTGGAAACGGATCGGCTTCAGCATTGGCTATGGAACTTGCTCGATCCCACTCATCCCAAACATGACCCGGCGATGGCGCGGCGATACTACGACCCGATACTGACGTTTTATCGCACCCTGGATGACCATATCGGCACGCTCAGGCACAAAGCAGGGCCGACAGCGACAATCCTGGTGATGTCTGATCATGGATTCGGCCCTGGCCATCGCGCCGTTGATCTGGCCACCTGGTTATTACAGGAAGGATACCTGACAATCAAAAACACGCCGGTCTCGCAGTTGAAATATCGCCTGTGGCAACGGGGATGGACGCCGGGCACGCTGGCGCGATTTCTCCTCACACATGTGACGAATACCCGTCTCACTCACCCTGCCATCACGCGCATCTCCACGTGGGCACTGGCACGAGGCCGCCCACGCGCGGTCAACCGACTGCGACAAACGATCAGTCCGATTTTTCTCTCCAGCCGCGACATTGATTGGACGCGCACGAAAGCATTCTGCCTGCGCGGGCCTGGCCAAATCAGGATCAACCTGAAAGACCGCGAACCGCACGGCATCGTCCAACGTGGCGCTGAGTATGAAGCGTTGACGCAAGAGATCGCAGAGAAGCTGAGCCAGTTGCGTGACCCTGAAACCGATCAACCCATCAACGGACAAGTCTACATCAAAGAGCGCGTCTATCGCGGTCCGCATCTGGACGAGCTACCCGACATCACGTTTGTGCCGCTGGAAAGCGGTTACTCAGCCGTCAACCTGGTTGATTTCAAATCGAACAAGATCGTACTTGAGGACATTTTGGCCACCGGTATACATCGTTCGGATGGTTTGCTGATAGCCAGTGGTCCGGCCATTCGACCAGGCGCAACGCTTGCCCACGCGAACCTGGTGGACCTAGCGCCAACGATCCTCTACCTGATGGGATGCGAAATTCCCGCTGACATGGACGGCGCGGTTCTGACCGACATGTTCACCGAATCATTTCTCCGAGCGAACGCTATCCGCCTTGGCCGGGAAGTTTCACAGCCAATCGTTCAACCACACGAGGTCTCAGCCTACGACGAAGAAAAAGTTCTCGAACGACTGCGCGGCTGGGGCTATATTGATTGAGCCTGCTTGATTGCAACTGACCCTCTCACACCAAGCCAGAATGGCGTCACGTGAAGAAAAAATAGCACGCAGATGACGCAGCTCGCGCCGATCAACGCGGAGCAGAACGCGGCGGAACACCCTCCCTATCGGCGTTTTCCGCGCCACGAGAGCGGCCTGCGAATGAGTTTATCCTGGGAGCGCACTTCCAGCGTGCATGAGCCGGCAAGATGCGGGGCCACCAGGCTGAAGAAAGGCAATTGAAAATCGCTTAGCCTTTTTCGCGCACATGTGGGCTTGTCGCTCAAAGCTGAATCTATCGCGAGTCCGCATACCATTACCCACCGGCGCTGCACAAATCGGAACCGCCACAACCCAGGACAATAGGGTAAACGGGTCTACCTGAAGGGTGTGAAGGTTATTGGGCGAGGTTAGGAGAAGACCGCTCATCAGCCTGGGGCTTGACGGTTCCGGTTTCTGCAGCCGGTGATGGGGCCGGTGACGCCTCCAATACCTGATAGACCGTGGTGAATTTGTCAGAAAAAACCCGTTTCATGCGTGGGCTGGCGTCGGCAATCTCCATGAACTCATCATGCTTATTATCGGTGATGACATACTGGCAGCCGAACGTATGCAGAATCTCGTCCTCCGGCTGCTTGACTTTGCCGCGTGTAATCGCTTCCCAGCGACGAAACAGCCGCTCGTCCTTCAACCGCATGAAGTCTGGATCAAGTCCGACCAGATAGGTATTGTGCGTGTTGTAGAAAAATAGCATGGGGAAGTCATCCCAGTCGGTATGGAAGACGGTGGAGCCAGCCGGTGTGTTTTGGGCGAGCCACAGGGCGCCTCCCTTGTAGGCCTCCGAGGGCGGCCGGTCAGCAATATCTTCACGTACAGCACGGATGCTCCGTTGGCAGGCCAACAGCACAAGCAACATCAGCGCAACAAAGCTCACCACGCGCACTTCGTTCCTCAGAAGCCGCGAGAAATCCAGATTCTTCAGCGCGTCCCGCAGCGAAAAAGCCAGTAGCATGATGGCCGTTGGCGGGAAATACTCAACAAAACGCCGCGACTTGAGCAGCAGGAAAAAATACATGGTTGACGTGAGCAACCAGAACAAGCGCGGCTTATCCTTGAGCCATTCATCGCGATTCGTAATCAACAAGGATGTCAGGTATGACAACACAGCGACCAAGGAGAGCGTCAAAAACAACCACGAATTGTACGGATACCACTCCGAGCCGACCGAGGTTTGATACTCCGTCGCAAATAACTTGGGGACGACATGATTCCACATGAACACGAGATTGCGCGGGAAATACGGGTGCAGGACCAGACCGGCGATCAGCCCAACGCCGAGCGCCACGATCAATCTGTACTCGATCTTTCTTTCGACGATGTAGTGTGTGGCGACGCCAAACAACACCAGCGGAATCAAAATGGGAAAGCTGTTATACGCCAACACAAACACAGCCGCCAAAACGGCCAGCCCCACCCCGTTGCGCGTCATCAGGAAGTGGAATGCAATCAACTGAAGCGCGAGGCTCAGACTTTGTCCGCGCGGCATGCTCATGCGATAGAGGAACGGACTGGATGAAGCAAACAACATAATCAACCAGAACAGCGGATATCGAATCCCATATCGCCAGATCACCAGATAGAAGACGGTGAAGGTCACCGAGGCAAAGGCAACCGGCGCCAACTTGGCAGCCAATCGCAAATCGCCAACCCAGGTGAAAGGAATTTGCAAAACGTGCATCAACCAGTGATGATCGGTGTAACCGGCTTCATCCAGCACGGTAAACTTCAGCCAAGGAAACGGCACCGTCCAGCCATGCTCGCGCATCAACTGAGCCATTTTGATGTGATAGTAACCGTCATAGTCCACAATGTTGGGTCCGGCAAATTGAATGTACGCTAACAACGTGCCGGAGAGGATCAAGGCAACCGCCCCATGCATCAACCATGCAACGCGCACACGGCCCAGGCTCCACGATCTTGCAGCGGCTGTCCATGCTCGAAGTTTTTCCGTACTTTCCATCTTTCCATCCACTTTCATCATGCGCTTTCGGGCATGCTCAATTATTTGCCAATGAGGGTGGCAAAAGCCAGAAAACAAACTAGTATGGCGTTTGAATGCCGGCCAGCCGGGCCATGCGCTCCACCGCAATGAGCGCCTTCTTGGTGACTGAGGCATTCAGCAGCGTTGCGCCCAGCACTTCGGGCACGCTCACCGTCGGTTGATTGCAACCTGCGCACAACGGGATCTCATGCTGGCGACCTTCCAGATGTTTGCGCCGCATATCCACCATCACCGGGCTGTTCCAAATCTCTTCCAACGTTTGCTGATGGATATTGCCCAGAACCGATTCGTGCAGGAAATCGTGACAGCACGAAACGGCCGTGCCATCGTAGTAGAATGCCATCTGCCGCCACAGCAAGAAACAGGGTTGACGGCGCCCGCTCTCCGCCTGAAGCACAATTTTTTTCTTCACACCAGTTCCATTGCCGTTGCCGGCGCTGCTTGCGCTCTGACCTGTCCCATTGCCCTGGCCGGTGCTGCTTGCGCTCTGACCTGTCCCATTGCCGTTGCCATTGGTCAGTTGAACCAGTTTCGGTTGATTGACGCTGCGGTCTTCGACATTTCCGGCAAAGTTGAAGAATCGCTTCAAGCGAACGGCATCAGCTCCTAGCTGTTTCCAGTGACGGTAAAACTGCTTGGCTTGATGCGCGTTCTCGTTCATCACGATCATTTGCATGACCGTGTACGGCCCTCGCCCTGCCGCGCGTTTCATTTGCAGAAATGTCTCTGCGTTTTCCACGACTTTGCGAAAGCTATCGGCGCCACGAATACGCCGGTAGGTCTCGCGGTCTTCGCCATCAATTGAAATGATCAGGTCGGCCAATTTGGAGTTGATCAGTATCTCGGCCCGGCGCCGATCCAGGATGGTGCCATTGGTTGAAATGCCGGTTTGAATCCCCTTGGAGGCAGCATATTCGATGAATTCGCCAAACTGTGGATGCATCAACGGCTCACCTGCCAGGTGCAGATAGGTGAATTCTAGATACTGGCTGGCTTGGTCAATGATGCGTTGGAATGTTTCCATCTTCATGTTGCCCAGCCCACGCTCAGCATTGTCGTCGCGCGGGCACATAATGCACTTGAGATTGCAGCGACTGGTCAGTTCGATTGAAAACTCAATCGGCATCCCGTCACAGAGCGCCCGGCGACCCAAGTAATCTCTGGCGATTCGGATGCGATTTGTCAGCGAATTCATAATGCCTCCTCCAGGGCGAGCAATCGGCCATCAGCGGTCAGCCGACCAGCCACTCGCCGCGCCGGCAGCCGACCGCTGATGAGCACCTTACTGCCTAATGAAACAAAGAGCATAGATAGAGCCAAATGATGCGCGAGGAAATTTTACTCTGCCCTCGATGCCGGGGATCAAATTCATACCCGATCTCCCTGACATCGGTCGAACGGGGCAATTGCTTGAGCAGATCGAATAAGACTTTGTATCCGCCCAACTCAAACGATTGCCTGTTCGTTTGAATGATCTGCTGAACAAGCGCCACCTGTCCGGCAAAAAACCCTGACATGCAATCGGTGCAGCGCGCCGCGCCTGATAGCCTCAGCCGCAGCCGCCCCGACACTGTGGCCACTTTGGAAATCAACCACCGGTGCGGCGCAACCTTAAATCGCCGGCGTGTCGCTACGACCAACGAGGCGCCCTCCTGGAGGGCCGCCATCAGCCGGCGCACAGCCTCTGGCGGATGTTGCAAATCACCATCCATGACCGCGAAATACTCGGTCGTCACCTGTTTGAGGGCGTCCAGGACACTGGCCGTCAACCCACGAACACATTCGCGCCGCCACAGCAACTGAACACGAGGATTGAAACGAGCCCGTGCCATGACTTCCTCACGGGTTCGATCGGTCGAATCATCATCGGCCACAATCACGTGCAGACCAGGATAATGATAGAGCAGGTAATCCAACAACTCTCCGATGTTCCCTTCCTCATTCAGCGTCGGAATGATGACCGTGAGCTGCTCATAATCGGTTACAACAACGCACGACTCGTCTACACCAACGGATTCTCGGCTGGGAATGACCGGACTCGCGACTTGTATGATTGATGCGTGACTGCTCATAGCTTTTCTCCTTGCAATACAGCCCCGACGGACAACGTTGCTGGTTAATCCGAAACTCACGGCCATGCTGTCTCATCCAGTGACCAGAGTTTCGGATTACCGGCTGCAAGACACGACTAGACCCCGTTATCGTTATCGTTGTCGTTATCGTTATCGTTATCGTTGTCGTTGTCGTTATCGTTATCGTTATCGTTATCGTTGTCGTTGTCGTTGCCGTTGCCGTTATCGTTATCGTTGCCGTTGCCGTTACCGTTATCGTTGTCGTTGTCGTTGTCGTTGCCGTTGCCGTTATCGTTATCGTTGTCGTTGCCGTTGCCGTTACCGTTTCCGTTGTCGTTGCCGTTACCGTTGCCGTTACCGTTGCCGTTGTCGTTGTCGTTGCCGTTGCCGTTACCGTTGCCGTTACCGTTACCGTTTCCGTTGCCATTACCGTTGCCATTGCTGTTCTGTTCAGCTTCAGCAGCGGTTTCAACGGCCTGTTGTGTGGTGGCACGTGCAGAGTCGTCAGCGGTCAGAGCGGCATCAACACTTTGATCGAAACTGCCCTGCGCGTGCGCTGATTGAGCCATGCTCAGATGCGCTTCAGCTTGACTCAGTTGAGCCTGAAGTGCGCTGGTTTGGGCGCCGAAAGCGGCGGCCAACGCGATGGCCTGACGAGCTTGGGCAATGCTGGCTTGGGCTCCGGCAATTGCGGACGATGATTCGGGCGGACCGGCTTGTGTTTCCAAACGGCCCTTGTAACGGAGTTCACTTCGTCCTGAGCTATTCGTGGTGAAGGAAGTCACCCGGCCACCATTTAGTTCAAGCGTGAACGGCGGATTGACATCCAAATCGTCAATGCTCAGCTCAAATTGCTGATCAAGTCCCCCGGCTGTCAGCTCTGTGACTGTAATTGTCGCTTGTCCTTTTGCATTGGGGTCCACTTGCGTTGGCTGCAAGGTGACTCGGGACGTCGTCTTAGATGGAGCGAAACGTCCTTGCAAAACCACCTTCCCTTCGGCGTTCAGAATCCGAATGGAGGTCATCGTGGCGAGGTTTGCTTGCGACACAAGATCGTAAGAGCCGCTCAGCCGAATGGCTCGACCATCAGCGCTCAGGAGTTCAACCGTATCAAACTGAGTGACAGCAGGCGCTGTGATGGGCAACCGTTGTTGACCGGCTGTGGGTTGTTGACCACGCACATAGGTCACCTGAAGACCGCCCCGGCTGTTGGCTTGCAACTGATCCAAGCGCCGGCCATTGACAAACAGTTGTACCCGCTCATTGGCCATAAGCTTGTACACATCAAGGGAAAAAGTTTCTACCGTGCGCCCATTACGAACGACTGATTTGACAGTGGCACTCCCATAAGCCCGCAACACAGTATCCGTTGTGGTTAACTCGATGCGCCGGTAGGTAAGCTGTCGGTTAGAAGTTTGGGCTTCAACAACCGTCGTGGTGGTCCAGTGCCAGTTGGAATGCCCTCCGCTCAACGCCACCCCAACGGTGATAATGGCCATCAGTAGCGGAGTTGTCCATCGCCGCCAAAGATTTGGCAGGTTGGAAAGCTTGTATGTTGTCATGTTGAGTTCCTCCAAAATTTTAATGTTGTCGCCCAAATTTCCTTCACGTCCTTATAGAGGCGGAGCGCACCCGAAAAGATACATCGTTCTCAACATTTTTTCGCCCATGAACCACCGTGGAATGCTTTTAGGTGTCGTGGATTGGCGGAATTGCTCATGCCCTCTGGGCACACCACGAAATGACGAAAATGTTATTTTCATGGCAGCACGGGCGGGAACGGCTATGCCGCATTCAGTCGCCCCTATGCGATGGCACGCCACGAAAATAGGTCACAGGCAGGAACGCCTGTGCCACATTGCCTGAGCAGCCCAGGCGGGATGTTTGTGTCACATTCGCATAAGGAGTCGGGCCTCTGTTCACTGGCGTGCTGGTCTTCTTGCAAAGAACATAAACACAAATATACCAACGTCAACGGCAGAAATTCATGCTATACTTCACGCCGCTCACTGGCATGCGCGTATTGCTCGTCGAAGACGAACGAAAAATGGCTGAGTCGCTGAAACGCGGCTTGCAAGAAGAAGGCTACGTCGTTGACATTGCGCGCGACGGCGAAGAAGGCTGGCATTACGGCACTCAATACAGGTATGACGTGATCATTCTCGATATCGTATTGCCGGTTCGCAGCGGCATTGAGCTGTGCCGAGAATTGCGCCGACAAAAAATCAAGACACCAATTCTGATGCTGACAGCCCGCGATACGGTTGAAGCCAAGGTTGAGGCACTTGATAGCGGTGCTGATGATTACCTGACAAAACCGTTCGCTTTTGCCGAGTTGCTGGCGCGGCTGCGGGCGCTACAACGACGCGGCCAACTAGACCCATCACTACAACTGCACGCTGCCGATTTGGTGCTCGATCCGGTGACCCGACGGGTCAGCCGCGCCGGCCGTGACATCACGCTGACGCCAAAGGAATTCGCCTTGCTCGAATGCTTGCTGCGGCACAAGAACCGTATCCTGTCGCGAGCCATCCTCGCTGAAGCCGCTTGGGGCGAGAGCTTCGACGCCCTGACCAACGTGATTGATGTCTACATCAACTACCTGCGCAATAAAATTGATCGAGACTTTGAACCGAAATTGATCCATACCATTCGAGGCGCCGGTTACATGCTCAAGGATGAACCGGTTCGCGATTCGTGAGCCGTGAGCCGGGATTCGGGATTCGTGAGTAGTGATCCGTGATCTGTGGTTCGTGAGCGGGGTTCGTGAGCCGGGATTCGTGAGTCGGGAGCTGGGATTCGGGGTTTGTGAGCCGAGGTTCGTGAGCCGTGAGCCGTGAGCCGTGACTCAACGTGTGAGCCTCTATCCTCGTCGCGGGTCGAGGATCGTGATTCAGAAAACGAGCTCCACTTCACGGGATACGCGCCAGCTCTTGCAGAATTTGCTCCGGGCGCGGGCGTAACCGGACGTTCTCAGCAAGATTGCGCCAGCGGATGATACCCTCGCGGTCAATGATAAACGTGGCTGGACGCGCGATGTCACGACCATTGTTGCCGCCCCGATGCCGTACGCCATAGGCATCAATGGTCTTCAATTCAGGATCAGACAGAAGAGGGAAGGTGAGCTTCAGGTCGGTTGCCAATTTCCTATTCTGTTCTACCGAATCCACACTGATGGCAATGAGCGCAGCATCAGCAGCGGCAAACTGATTGAGTGAGGCCTGCAAACCTTGCAGTTCTGACCGACAGAAGACTCACCAATAGCCTCGATAAAACGTCACGACCAATTTCTTCCCGCGAAAACTACTCAAACTTGCCGGCAGCCCGTTTTGATCGCTGAGGGCGAAATCCGGCGCGCGTGTCAATGTTTGGGCCGTCTCGGTCAAGGCAGGCAACTGAGCAGCAAGAAACAGACCGTAGCAAAACAAACCCGTCAGCGTCAGTGAAACAAGCAATCCAACGACGCTGAGCCTTTTGCCTCGATACAGCAGAGGTTGCTTGACGGCTCGCCAAAGCCCCAGAGCCGAGACGAGCACACCGGCAATCATCAGCGGCAGGTTAATCCACGGAAAATCGCGCAGCGCCGGCACGCGCACTGTCGGTATGTATGTGAGCAAGCCAACCAGCGACAACAACACACCGACCCAGATGGCATGATTGCGACGCGGCAATGCTTTGCCCGCTGCGAGCGACGGGACTTGATGTTCCAGAGACACGCCGCTTCCTCCTCTTCATGGTTTGGCCCTCTATGATAGCCACTGCCCTGAGAAAGCGTCCAGGATGACGTTGATAGTGGTCATCAAAGGCAGTCAGGGACGCCTGGGACCGCGAAAAATTTTTTCTGGAGGTGAAGGATTTTTTGGAAAAATTCCGTCTTTTATAGGCAGAGGCGAGCCAGAAGCTACCGAGCGAACGACGCCGGATCAACGCCTCACAACACATTCAACAATTCAACACCGGATGGAGGAGACATGGGTATGAGAAGGCAAACCGAGCTGTGTTGGTTTTTTGTGATTGCAGTGATGACCGGCCCCGCGTGGTTGACGCGGATGTCGGTTCAAGCGGATGGTTTCCTTCAGACGAGTTTACAAGGACGTGTCCTGGATAGTCGGGGCGCGGCCGTCGTCGGCGCGATTGTGAGCGCCCAGCATCAACAATCAGGCTCCGTTCACACAGCCGTTAGCGAGCAGGACGGACGCTATGAGCTGACAGGCTTGCCACCGGGTGATTACTCGGTCAATGCCCAGTCCACCGGTTTCCGTCCATCTCAATCAATCTTGATCACGCTCGCTGTCGGCCCTCCTGTGCTTCACGATTTTTATTTGGAACCAGCTCCGATCATCGAACAAATTGACGTGTCTGCGGGCCAGGATACTGTCGCTGGCATGACGATAGACAGCAGCGAGATTGAAGACACGCCGCTGAACGGGCGCAATCCGCTCGATCTCGTTTACCTGTCGAGCCAAGCACAAGCGCCGCCACTGGAGACCCTTGATCTGGGCGATCCGGCAACTCGCGATGATGTTGTTAACACCCCGCGCGACGCTGGATTGTTCGCGCTCAACGGCGGACGAGCCAACTCCAACAACGTCACCATTGATGGGCTGGACAATAACGACGACCGGCTGGCACGCGAGCGCACCCGACCGAGCTTGGAAGCAATTGAAGAAGTTCGCATCATCACCAATCGCTTCGCCGCCGAATATGGCCGCGCCGGTGGAGCACAGATCAACTTCCGCACACGAGCTGGCAGCAACAAGGTGCACGGCGCCGCCTTCTTCGGCTTTCAAGACGAGAGCCTCAACGCCAACAGTTTCTTTCGCAACGCGCGCCGACAAGGCCGACTACCGTTTCAACGACGTGAAATCGGCGGACGCCTCAGCGGTCCCCTAAAGCGCAACCGGCTGTTTTTCTTCGGCAGCTACGAGCGCCAGGATGAACCCGATACCGATTCGATTGTGGCGTTGTTACCCGTCAATCCACAACTGAACCCACGTTATCCGCTGGAGCAAATTCCTACAGGCCGACCTTTCACCCGCGATGGCGTACAGGTGGGCCTGTATGAAGAAGACGTTCAGGCATCAGGCCAACGCAGCACGGTGCTGGCTCGCTTTGATATTCGGCTCTCGCCACATCACCAATTCTATATTCGGACGGACCGTACGTGGAGTGATCGGCTGCGCTCACGTGAGCAGGGCGCAACATTGCGTTCGGCGTTGCTGAGTCACCGGCGCAATTCAAGCGCCTATGCGTTTCAGCATTACTGGAAGTTTTCGGGCAATGCGCTCAATCATCTCCGGTTTCAATACGCCACGCTTGTGCCTCAATATGTGCAAACAGACACGCGGCCTGGGGTGATTGTTGGCACGAGTCGCGGGTTGGACTTCGGCACATTTGGCGAATTTGCCAGCGGATTCCGCGCCGGTGCGGGTGGTTTTCCTGAAACGTTGACCGAGCGGCGCTTTCAACTGGCCGATACGCTGGCCTGGCCGCGAGGCGCCCATCAGTTCAAATTCGGCGCAGAGGCGCTCTATCTGCGCTCCGCCATCACGCCAGGGCATCTATTCGGCGGATTCTACAACTTCCCCAGCTTCGGCGAATTTGCCCAAGGCCAACCCTCGCGATTTCGGCAGCGCATCGGCGATGCTCGGCAGATTGTATCGAACACGATCCTCGGCGCCTTTGCTCAAGATGAATGGCGATGGAGGCCGAATCTGACGATCAGCTACGGTCTGCGCTACGACCTTGAAACGTTGCTCTCTGACGACAACACCAACTTCAGTCCACGGCTGGCTTTTGCCTGGGCCCCCTTCGCCAAAGGTGACACCGTCATCAGAGGTGGGGCTGGCATCTTCTACAATCGCGTGCTGCTGCGCAGCTTTGAAGAATATGCCGTCAACTCGCGCTTGTACGAAATTGATTTGGGCGATGCTCCAGGAGCGACCGGCCCGATTGACGCTTTGAGGCGGATTGGTGGCTTCCCCAATATCTTTCCCAACGATCCACGCCATCCGCTGGTCGAAGGCTTGATTCGCCCGATTCTCAATACACGTCAATTGAGCGACGACCTGCGCTTGCCCCGGAGTGTGCAGTTCAGCCTGAGCATTGAGCATGAGTTGTCAAGAGAGTTTTCACTGAATCTCCACTATGCCTACAATCGCTCGCTGCGGCTTTGGCGGGAGCAGAACATCAATGCGCCCGTGCCACCGGCTGGCGGTTGGGTCGAATTTCTCTTGAACCCGCCGGTTGGAGCGCCCGGAGTAGTCGTATTGCCGGATGGGCGCACGGCCTTTGATAATCGCGCACGGCAGATCACCAACGTCAATCTTGGATTTGTGCGATTCGATCTGTCTGATCAACGCTTTCGTGACCAAGGACGCGGCGCGACCGGCATTCGCACATTCGGTCTGAATGCCCTCCCAAGTAGCTCCGCAACAACCAATCCGATCTTTGCCGCGCAGAATGCGGTTCGTTGGCGACGACCCAATCCGGAGCTGGGCGAAATCGGACGATTGGTGTCGGATGGCCGATCGCTCTATCATGGCGTGACCATTAGCCTGTCCAAGCGGTTCGATCGTGGCATGTGGTTGGCCGGGTCCTACACGTGGTCGAAATTGATTGATGACGTGGTGCTCAACACACACTCGCCGATGGACGAATTTAACCTGCGCTTGGAGCGCGCGCTGGGCACCACCGATGCGCGGCATCGAGTGGTGCTGCGTGGACGTTATACTTTGCCCGGCATTTTGGCAGGCTTGGAATTGTCGCCGTTGATCACGCTCATGTCAGGCCGACCCTTCAACATTACGACAAACGGACAGGATCGAAATCTGACCGACACGTTCACCGACCGGCCGCATTACCTGGGCACCGAACCGATTCGCTACATCAGGCCAGGCGACACGGCAGCCTCAGAAGCTGCTACTGCGCTCTTTCGCTTGGCCACCATCGGGAGCAACGGAACGCTAGGGCGCAATGCCGGTCGTGGTCCGGCCAATGCGTGGTTCAACCTGCGCGTCTCGCGAAAGATTCAGATCAACGAACGGTTCCGCCTCAGACCGTGGGTTGACATCTACAATGTGCTGAACAAAGCGAACTTTCTCATGAATGGGTTCTATGGACCTCTGGATACGCGCAATGATCTGTCTGTCTTTTTGCAGCCACGCGCCGCGCGAAAACCACGCAACATAGATGTTGGAATTCGGTTGGAATTTTAATCGTTCGGCGATGTGCTCACGACATCTCCGTTGGCGCGAGCGTGGTGCAGAGTTTTGTTTATAAACGACCATTCTGAGCCGGCGACAGTCTTGGCGCGCGCCCGCCTCTGAGCTTGCCAAAAGAAGCCGAGCAAAGCAGACTCAAACAGCGATGTTAACCGATCTGTGGCGAGCCAAGTACGAAATTGAACGCTTCCTCTCTCGAGCCCAGCGGTGGCATGGCACGCGCGATGGCGTGCCCATTGATGCATTCGAGAGCCGCTGCATGGCTGTTTCATGTGAATTTGGCAAACTCATCTTCAGTTTGTGGGGTGACGACTTCGCAGAAAGCTGGCGCATTGATGATTATCAAATCACAGCCAATCGCTTACAGCTTCGGTTGATCCGCCAAGCAGGCCGCCAGCATGTTCACGTGGAGCTATGGCCGCTCGACTCAGTCGAAGAATTGCCAGCGGATATTCGTCAGCGCCGACTGCTCTTCCAGCAACGGCTTTGTCAACTCATCAGACAAACATTTCCTGGCGCCGTCATTGAACGTGTGACCACACAGCGAGATGATGCTCGGCAACTATCCGGCGTCTACACGCGGATGATTGTCTCACTAGGCCAAGAACGCTGTATTGCCATTGGCGTCAACCCACAGGAGAGCCAAAGCGCTATTGATGGGTTGCTCACCGCCGGCATTATCTGGTTTGATCGCGCCAGCCGGCGTCTGCGTGGTCGGGCGAACCGGCTCGCGCTACTGTCGCCGGCGGGGCGATCCACGAAGCTGGCCCGGCGACTGACGGCGATTCGCCCACCAGCCGGCGTTAGCATCGAACTCTATGAAGTGGATGAAGCCTCCGCTGCGCTGAGACCTGTTCGCCCGTTTGACCAGGGATCGCTGTTTGACCCAGTGCGAGATCGTCTGCCGCGCGCGAGCGAACCGGCGCCCCTCAATGCGCTGGTGGACCACGTGCTCCGAGATCATCCTGAACTGAAGGTCTATCGGCGACCGGGGCGGCCAGTCCAGTCGCTGAGAGTACATGGATTAGAAGTCGCCCAGCTCAGCGGCGGCAAGCTGCGCTTCGGCCTCGGCGAGAATAAACAACTGTTGGAAAGCAACGACCTGACACCACTGAATCGTTTGATTGAGCAGGTCGCGCGGATTCGTTGCGCGCAAAGCGAACAAAAGTGGCATGCCCTGTATCGGCAGCAAGCTGAACGGTGGTTGGAAGAGATGATTCGTCAAAACGTGCAGGCGCTGGATGTTAATCTGGACGCACGCTACATCTATCCGCAGGTCCCGACACTTTCAGACGACGAATACGACTTGGTAGACTTGTTAGCGATCACCGAAGCAGGTCGTTTGGTGGTGATTGAACTGAAAGTGAAGGAGGACATGGAGCTACCGCTTCAGGCGCTCGACTACTGGTTACAAGTTGAGTGGCACCGGCAACGCGGTGACTTCCAACGACGCGGCTATTTCCCCGACCGACAACTAAGCGATGAGCCGGCCCTTTTGTTCTTAGTTTGCCCTCTCTTACGATTCCACCGCACATTCGACTTAATTGCTCATTGGATTGACCGGCGTATACCAGCATATAAAATTGGTATCAATGAGAATTGGCGTAATGGAGTGAAGGTGTTGATCAAGGAGCATGTTCATGGGTGATGTCAGTGGGTTGTTGATCATTGATAAGCCTGAAGGGCTCACGTCTCATGACGTGGTCGTGCGCGTTCGGCGCGCGTTGGGAATCAAACGCATCGGCCACACGGGCACGCTGGACCCGATGGCCACTGGCGTGCTTGTTCTGTGTGTCGGCCAAGCGACTCGGCTACAAAAGTTTCTCACCGGCAGCGAGAAAGAATATCTGGCCCGCGTGCGTCTTGGGCTGGCCACTGATACGCATGATCGAACCGGAAATCCATTATCACCCATTGTGGCATCTAACGGCGTGATGAAGCACGAAATTGAAGCGGTGCTGGCTGGTTGGCGTGGTTGGCGCGAACAAATCCCTCCGATGTACTCTGCCAAGAAACAAGCTGGGACACGACTGTACAAACTGGCGCGGCAAGGGCGCGAGGTGGCGCGTCAACCCGTTCGCGTGCAGATTCATGAATTGGAACTGGTGGGGCAAGAGCCGATGCCGTTGCAACGGCACGCCGATGGCACAACCGACTTTTCACTGCGCGTCCGCTGCTCAGCCGGCACGTATATTCGCAGCCTGGCTCATCAGATTGGGCAACAGCTCGGCTGCGGAGCGCACCTGATCGCGCTGCGGCGAACGGCTGTCGGGCCGTTCAGTCTTGATCAAGCAAGGCCGTTGCATGAAGTTGAACAACAGGCCCGAGCGGGTCGGGTAACGGAATTGTTGATTCCTCTTTCACAAATTCCCCTGCCGTTCCCAACAACGGAGCTTTCATCGGTCGAAGCTGATCGGTTGCGGCATGGTCAGGCAATACTACGAACGGAGACGACCGAGGGAGTCTACCGAAGGCTTGTTGATACGAGCGGCATGTTGATTGGCATTGGACAGGTCACCGACAATGGGCAACGCATTCAACCGTGCGTGGTATTTTGTTGATTCGTCAGTGGCGTTCTGTGTATACTGTAGCTGTCGGCGTTGACCGACACGCGAAATGGCTCTTTACCAGATTGAGGCAACCAATGTGAGGCGTCATCCCGCTGGCATCGAGCCGGCGGAAGGAGGCGAGCAATGACGGAGCAGGAGAACAACAAGGGACTTGATTTATACAAGTTGCTCGAAGGTCACCGGCAAGAACGCGAACGGCTGCGGTGGGAAGGCAACTTCCGAGAATACTTCGAGCTGGTTACAGCCAGGCCGCGACTGGCGCGGCTGGCGCATGCGCGTATCTGGGATATGATCGTTGCGGCGGGCGTGGAGAAGCTCAACGAGGGCACGCCCGACGAAGTCACCCGGTATCCATTCTTCTCACGCGAACTCTTTGGCATTGACAAGTCAATTGAAAAGATCGTCGAGTACTTCAAATCGGCAGCTCAACGCTTGGAAGTACGCAAGCGCATTTTGCTGCTGATGGGACCAGTCGGTGGCGGAAAATCTACGCTCGTGACGTTGCTCAAGCGCGGCCTGGAGCAGTACACCCGCACCGACGAAGGCGCTGTGTTTGCGATCAAAGGCTGCCCGATGCACGAAGAGCCGCTGCATCTGATTCCACATGAGCTGCGACCAGAGATCGAACGCCATTATGGTCTCTATATCGAAGGCGACCTGTGCCCGCGCTGTCAGTATAACCTCGAACACGTGTTCCATGGTCGTCATGAAGATGTGCTGGTCGAACGCATTGTGTTCTCAGAAAAGGAGCGAATTGGCGTCGGCACGTTCGCCCCAAGCGACCCGAAGAGTCAAGACATCACGGAACTGACCGGCTCGATTGACCTTTCGACTATCGGCGAAGTCGGCGTCGAATCTGACCCACGCGCCTACCGCTTCGATGGCGAATTGAACATCGCCAATCGCGGCCTGATGGAATTCGTCGAGATGCTGAAGGTGGACGAGAAGTTCCTTTACTCGCTGCTGACCCTCTCGCAAGAGCAGTCCATTAAAACGGGACGGTTCGCTATGATCTATGCCGATGAAGTCATCATCTCGCACACCAACGAGAATGAGTACAACAACTTCGTCGGAAACAAAAAGAATGAGGCGCTGCAAGATCGCATCATCATGATCAAAGTGCCGTACAATTTGAAAGTCAGCGAAGAGGAGAAAATCTATAAGAAATTGCTCGATCAGAGCGACGTTCCCGGCTCGATCCACATTGCCCCGCATACGCTGAAGGTCGCCGCCATGTTTGCCATTCTCAGCCGATTGGAACCGTCCAAGCGGCAGAACGTTGACCTGCTCAAGAAGATGAAAGTTTATGATGGCCAGGATGTAGACGACCTGAAAGCCAAGGACGCGCGCGAATTGCATGAGGAAGCGGAGCGCGAAGGCATGGATGGCATTTCTCCGCGCTATATCATCAATCGTCTGTCTAACGCGCTGGTGCGTGAAGGCATTCAGTGCTTGACGCCAATTGACGCGCTGCGGGCCATCCGCGACGGATTCGATCAACACACGGGCATTTCCGCCGAAGACCGTGAGAAATACCTCAACCTGATCGCGCTGGTGCGCAAAGAATATGACGAACTCGCCAAGAATGAAGTGCAACGCGCGTTTGTCTATTCGTTCGAGGAGATGGCGCGCACGCTCTGCGAGAAATACCTGGACAACGTCGAAGCATACTGCAACAAGGATAAGATCAAAGACCCGCTGACGGAGGAAGAATTGGAGCCGGATGAGAAACTGATGCGCTCGATTGAAGAACAAATCGGCGTCTCTGAAAACGCCAAGAACACATTCCGGCAGGAGATTCTGATCCGCATTTCTAGCTACGCGCGCAAAGGTCAGATGTTCGACTATCGTTCGCATGAGCGCTTGCGCGAGGCGATTGAAAAGCGCATCTTCGCTGACCTGAAAGATGTGGTGAAGATCACCACCACAGCCAAGACAAAAGACCCCGACCAATTGCGCCGCATCAATGAAGTCATTGACCGGCTTGTCAAAGAGCACGGCTACTGCGTCGTGTGCGCCAATGACTTACTCAATTACGTCGGCACATTGCTGTCGCGAGCCTAGTTCAACAGGGGACGTATGGGCGCAGGACAGACTTAGGGCGCGACGGTGACGCGCTCTAATGCCACTGCCCATACAACCCACCGGCTTCCGAAAGGAGATATTATGAGTGTTCGACGCAACGATTGGTCGCTCCAACGCAAAGGAGCGATGGATCAGGAGCGCCACAAAGAGCGGGTGCGTGAAGCCATCCGTAAGAATTTGGGTTCGATCATCTCCAACGAATCTATCATTCTCTCGGACGGACGCAAGACAGTCCGGATTCCGATTCGCTCACTGGACGAATACCGCTTCCGTTATGACTTCCGCAAGAAACAACACGTCGGGCAAGGCAACGGCCAAAGCAAAGTCGGCGATGTGATCGCACGCGAAGACGCCGGACAAGGCCCCGGTCGCGGCCCCGGCGCCGGAGATAAACCGGGTGTGGATTACTATGAAGCCGACGTCGAGATTGACGAAATCGCCAAGCTCATCTTTGACGATTTGCACCTCCCCTACATGGAGGAGAAATCAAAGCAAGCAGTCCAATCACGCAAAATTGAATTCAACGAAGTGCGCCGCACCGGCGTGCTACCCAACCTGGACAAGCGCCGCACCATCCTGGAAAACATGAAGCGCATGGCGCAAGAAACAGGCCGAGCCGCGCTCGGACCGATCAAGAAAGAAGACTTGCGTTTCCGCAGTTGGGATGAAAAGGTCAAGTATGAATCCAATGCCGTCGTGCTGGCCATGATGGACGTCAGCGGCTCAATGGGCGAATTCAAGAAATACATTGCCCGCTCGTTTTATTTCTGGATGGTGCGGTTTCTGCGCACCAAGTATGATAACGTCAAGATCGTCTTCATCAGTCATCATACGGAAGCCAAGGAAGTCACCGAAGAGCAGTTCTTCACCCAAGGTGAGTCCGGCGGAACGGTGGTCAGCTCAGCTTATCGGCTGGCGCTGGACATCATCAAACAGCGATTCAACCCGGCGGATTGGAACATATACCCCTTCCACTTCTCCGATGGTGATAACTACTACTCCGATAATGATGAAGCCGTCAGACTCGCTGACGAATTGATCGCCACGTGCAATCTGTTTGGCTACGGAGAAATCGGCGAAGAAGAATTCTCCAGTTATCGTCGCGCTTCGGGCGCCTTGCTCTCCATTTTTGAGGAACGATTGAAAAACAAAGACCGGTTCCTCGGTGTGCGCATTGACACCAAGGAGGATGTTTACCCCGCGCTCAAAGCCTTCTTCGGAAAGCGAGGTGAGGTGGTTTAGAAACTGCCGCTGGTGGCCCCTCCAACCAGATGTGACACTAACAAGTGGACGGTGAATACGTCAGTATGATCAACGACGAAATCCAACAGCTTGAAGCAGCGATTGATCAAATCTGGGAGAAAGGAACCCAGATGGGACTGGACCCTTACCCGACTCACTTTGAGATCGTGCCGGCGTCGGTCATGTATGAAATCGGCTCATACGGTCTGCCAGGACGCTACTCGCACTGGACGTTCGGCAAGGCCTATCACAAGATGAAAATGATGTATGACTTCGGATTGTCTCGCATCTACGAAGTGGTTATTAACACCGATCCGGCCTATGCCTTCTTGCTGGAAGGCAATTCGCTCGTCCAAAACAAAATGATCATCGCTCACGTCATGGCGCACGTAGACTTTTTCAAACACAACGTCTACTTCTCGCCGACGAATCGCAACATGCTCGACATTGTAGCCAATCATGCGGCCCGCATCCGTGAGTACGAATTCAAATACGGGCAGAAAACCGTCGAAGCATTCCTGGACGCCGTCCTTTCCATTCAAGAGCATATTGATCCAAATTTCTTCATCCGCAAGCCGGAGACTCCGCCCGAACAAACCGCTCAGGAGAAACGTCCACGCCGGCGGAGCCCCTATGACGATCTGTTTGAGAAAGATGAGAATCAGGCTCCCGCCACGTCTGAAGAGTCACCCCCGCGTGAGCCACCGCAACCAGAAAAAGACATCGTCTACTACATCATGAAAAACTCCCCAGTCCTTGAACCCTGGCAACGAGACATCATGGGGATGATTCATGAAGAAACAGCCTATTTCATCCCGCAAATGCAGACGAAGATCATGAATGAGGGCTGGGCTAGTTTCTGGCACTCGCGTATCATGCGCGAAATCGGATTGAGTGACAACGAGCTGTTGGAATTCGCTCATCTGCACTCGGCTGTCGTCTCACCCCATCGCGGGAGCCTCAATCCGTACTACGTCGGCTATCGCATTCTGGAAGACATTGAAAAACGCTGGGACAACCCGACCGAGGAAGAACGCGAGCGGTACAGACGACGAGGCGGCGAAGGGCGGCAGAAATTGTTTGAGGTCAGACAGCTCGACAACGACATTTCATTCTTGCGCAATTATCTGACCAAAGAACTCATCGAAGACTTAGACTTGTTCATCTTTCAATTGCGCGATGAAGAGGAATGGGTGATTACCGACAAGAACTGGGAACATGTGCGAAACCAACTCGTCGCCGATATGACCAACTTTGGATTCCCGTACATCGAAGTCCTCGATGCTGATTACAATCGCAACCGAGAATTGTACCTACGGCATCGCTTTGAGGGCGCCGAGCTTGATCTGGATTACGCTCAGAAGACCTTGGAATATGTTTACAAATTATGGGGCCGCTCCGTGTACCTGGAAACGGTCGTGGATAATGAACCGCTGGTCATGGGCTACGACGGGAAAGAGCATTGGGAGGAATGACCGCCTTCAGCGCAAGCCGCGACGACATTAGTAGCGATTTTCAATTGCTTTTAGCCTGAGGGCTTCGTATCTTGCAGGCCAATGCAGGCTGGAGCGTGCGCCTCTCAGGATAAACTCATTCACAAACCGCCCTAACCAAATTGGCATTGACTGCACCACCCACATCCGCCACGCATAGCATCTGCCACAACCCACAATGACGCCCGACCAACCAGAACGGTTTGCCAATTCATTTACGCTGCGACGCCCGCTAGCAGGTGTCAACCAGCCAGGTTGCGAGCGCTCGCAGAGAAAGGCAAATTGAAAATCGCTATAAGTTCTGCGCATCATGGCTGAATCTGTCTTTAAGGTGACATGAACTGGGTCAGACCCTCCGTCCCTCCTGGTAGGGGTTTCGCTCACCGGCGCACGGTTCCTAGCGAGGTGATTCGCTCGTCCCAGGCTAGTTCCTGCTGCTTCTACGCGGGCTAACGTGGCGCTCAAACCCAGCTTTTTACTTTTCACCGACAGCGACGGAGGCGGCCATTTGATTGTAGTCGTATAGTGACGCGGCCTGTCTGATTTCAGTGCGAGGCCATCTCAGCGAGATGTAGATCAGTTGCTGGTCTTTCCACGCAACTCTGAAGTAGAATAGCGCCGGTTGGCTGTTTATGAAGACTCACCAGGAGGCGCCCGCACGCGTGTTGATTGCCGATGACCAGTCCGATGTGCTGGAAGCTCTTCGCTTGTTGCTCAAGACCGAAGGGTATCAGATCGAGATGGCGCGTTCTCCGGCAGACATTTTAGAGGCGCTGGAGTCCCGCGATTTCGACGTTGCTTTGATTGACCTCAACTATGCGCGAGACACCACCTCCGGCAAGGAAGGACTGGACGTGCTCTCTCGCATTCAGCGTCTGGATAGCACGCTTCCGGTCATCGTCATGACGGCTTGGGGAAGCATCGAGCTGGCCGTAGAAGCAATGCGCCGAGGAGCGCGCGATTTCATTCAAAAGCCCTGGGACAACGCTCGGCTTCTGAGCATCGTGCGCACGCAGGTCGAGCTGGCGCGAGCGCTTCGGCGCGGTCAGCAACTGGAAGCCGAGAATCTAATGCTCCGCCGCGAGGTTCACCCAACGTTGATTGCTGAATCTCCCGCCATGAAGTCGGTGCTCGATCTTATTGCTCGCGTCGGCCCAGCGGATGCCAACGTGCTGATTACGGGCGAAAGTGGAACCGGCAAAGGAGTCGTCGCCCAGGCGCTTCATGCGGCTTCCCCGCGCGCGGCCCGGACGATGGTGACGGTGAATGTGCCTGCCCTCTCCGAAGCCCTCTTTGAAAGCGAACTCTTCGGTCACGTCAAAGGAGCTTTCACCGATGCCAAGACGGACCGCGTCGGTCGGTTTGAGCTGGCCGATGGAAGCACGTTGTTCTTAGATGAAATTGCTCACATTCCTCTGGTGCTTCAAGCCAAACTGCTCCGAGCTATCGAAACCGGCGAATTCGAGCGCGTCGGATCCTCCCGGACTCGCCGCGTGGACGTTCGCATCATCTCGGCCACCAATGCCGATCTGAGCGAGGAAGTCGCCCGAGGCCGCTTCCGTCAGGATCTTCTTTTTCGACTCAACACGGTAGAGATTCATCTGCCGCCGCTCTGCGACCGACGCGAAGATATTCTACCGTTGGCTAAGCATTTCCTCAGCCTCTACTGCCGGCGTTACCGAAAGGACATCCGAGGCTTTGATGATGCGGCCCACCAGGCTTTGCTGAATTACTCCTGGCCGGGGAATGTTCGGGAACTGGATCATACGATCCAGCGGGCCGTGCTCATGGCGGAGGGAGAGGTTTTAAGAGAATTTGATCTCGGTTTGCGCTCGGGCCGTGAGCTTCGGGCTCGGCTCGACGATTTGAGTCTGGAAGAAGTCGAACGCTTGCTGATTCAAAAAGCCCTCGCTCGCTTCGGCGGCAATGTCAGTAAGGCAGCGGAACTTCTGGGATTGAGTCGCAGCGCCCTCTACCGGCGCATTCAAAAACACGGATTATGAGATACGCTGATGGCTGACCGCCCTCGTCTCCCGGCGCGAAAACTTACCTTTGAGCACCGCTTTCTTCTGCTGGCGCTCCTGGGAGGGCTTCCGGCCGTTCTGATCCTGCTTCTGTTCCTCTGGAGTGAGGATTACACGGCCAAGGTGCAGTGGACGCTGACGGTGCTGATCCTGAGCGTCTGGCTGGGAACGGCCTTTGCTCTTCGGGAGCGCGTCGTGCGATCGCTTCAGACGCTCTCCAATATCCTGGCCGCACTGCGTGAAGGGGACTATTCGATCCGTGCTCGCGGCGCACGCCGTAACGATTCTCTCGGTGAAACCCTGCTGGAGGCGAATCTGCTGGGAGAGGTCCTGCGCGAGCGGCGATTGGGAGCCGTCGAAGCGACGGCGTTGCTGCGCAAAGTCATGGCTGAGATTGACGTGGCAGTGTTCGCCTTCGACGGCGCACAGAGGCTGCGGCTCATCAATCGCGCCGGTGAACGCTTGCTCGCTCAACCGGCTGAGAAGCTTCTCGGTCGCCCGGCTGCCGACCTCGGCCTGAGCGAATGCCTCGACGGCGAGGCCGTGCGAACGCTGGAGAAAAGTTTCCCCGGCGGCGCCGGGCGCTGGGGCATGCGCCGCAGTAGCTTCTGGCAAGAAGGCATCCCGCATCACTTGCTTGTGCTCGCTGACCTGAGCCGCGCCCTGCGAGAAGAAGAGCGCCAAGCCTGGCAACGGTTGATTCGGGTGCTCGGTCATGAGCTGAACAATTCGCTGGCTCCCATCAAATCCATGGCCGAGACGCTGGAACGCTTGCTTGGTCGAGAGCCGCGCCCAGAGGATTGGAAGGAAGACCTAGCGCGCGGACTGGCGGTGATTCGCGCTCGCGCCGAATCGCTCAGCCGATTCATGGAGAACTATGCGCGACTGGCTCGCTTGCCACCGCCTCGGTTGCAGCCGCTCGATGTGGGCACACTGGTGCGACGAGTGATCGAACTGGAAACGCGCATGAAGGTGGCGCTTGTCGCCGGACCGAATGTGACCATTCACGGAGATGCCGATCAACTGGAGCAGCTTCTCATTAACCTCGTGCGCAACGCAGTAGATGCGGCGCTGGAGACAGGCGGCGGCGTGGAAGTCGGTTGGACGACCAATGAAACCTCTCTCGATGTGTGGGTGACGGACGAAGGTCCGGGCCTTGCGAATACCGAGAATCTGTTCGTGCCGTTTTTCTCCACCAAACCGGGAGGATCGGGAATCGGTTTGGTCTTGAGTCGGCAGATCGCCGAGGCTCACGGCGGCAGCCTCACGTTGGAGAATCGCCCGACGGGACGTGGCTGCCAGGCCCGGTTGCGCCTTCCTCTTCCCTCGTCTTGGAATCATGCTCAAAAGTTTTAGCGCGGAGGGCAGCCCCGACTAATGCAAGCAATGCGGCTTGCGTGAATGTTCGCTTTTGGGACGGTCACGTCTCAGAAGTGGACACTTTCTAACACACCGAGCCGAGACTGCCATCATTAATCCACACTTTTGAACAAACTTGCATCGCGCGAGCAAAATGGCACGGCAGTTGCCCAAAGAAACATTCTGGAGGCACGAGCGAATGGACATACCACGACCGTCGGTAGCTCGTCGGAAAC
The DNA here is from genome assembly GCA_025054955.1 of Blastocatellia bacterium. Taxonomy (NCBI): domain Bacteria; kingdom Pseudomonadati; phylum Acidobacteriota; class Blastocatellia; species Blastocatellia bacterium. The sequence continues at coordinate 57,496 of JANWZE010000100.1, forward strand.
GCCTTCGCCGCGCCCTGTATGGGCTGATCGGTCTTGGGCTGATCGTGCTCATTACCGTTGGCGTGTCACGATTGAAGCCCGCGCCGCCGAGCGTCGAACGAGCAACGGTGTGGATTGACACGGTGAAGCGCGGTCCCATGCTGCGGCAGGTGCGAGGACTGGGTACGCTCGTCCCCGAAGAAATTCGCTGGATTCCTGCCGCTACGGAAGGGCGGGTCGAGCGACGGCTCGTTCAACCCGGAGCCGTGGTGAAATCCGACACTGTGTTGCTGGAGCTGAGCAATCCTGAACTCGAACAAGCCGCCCTCGAAGCCAAGATGCAACTGCGAGCTGCCGAAGCCGAGTACACCAACTTGCGCGTGCAACTGGAGAGCCAGCTTTTGACCCAGCGAGCACAAGCGGCAGCCGTGCAAGCGGAGTATCATCAGGCCAAACTTCAAGCGGAAGCCAATGAAGAGTTGGCAAAAGATCACTTGATTTCAGACTTGATATTGAAGCTCTCTCAGGTTCGAGCCGAAGAACTCTCTACCCGTTTCGAGATTGAGCAAAAGCGCCTGGCGATCATGGCCGAATCGGTGAAAGCGCAGTTGGCCGTGCAGCAAGCGCGGGTGGAGCAACTACGGGCGCTCTACGAACTGCGGCGCAGTCAGGTCGAAGCATTGCACGTGCGAGCAGGCACGGGCGGGGTGCTCCAACAGGTACTCGTCGAGGTCGGCCAGCAGGTCACCCCGGGCACCAATCTGGCGCGCGTCGCCGATCCCACACGCCTTATGGCGCAAATCCGAATTCCGGAAACTCAAGCGAAGGATGTTCAAATCGGCCAAACGGCTGCCATTGATACGCGCAACGGGATCGTTCCGGGGCGCGTCGTGCGCATTGATCCGGCTGTGCAGAATGGAACCGTCACCGTGGATGTAGCTCTCGAAGGCCCCCTGCCCAAAGGATCACGCCCCGACTTGAGCGTGGACGGAACTATCGAAATCGAACGACTGGAGGATGTCCTCTACGTCGGTCGTCCGGCCTTTGGCCAGGAGAAAAGCACGGTCGGCCTCTTCAAGCTCATCAACGGCGGCCGCGAGGCCGTTCGTGTGCCCGTGAAGCTGGGTCGTAGCTCCGTCAACACCATCGAGATTCTCGATGGGTTACAACCCGGCGATCAGGTTATCCTGTCGGACATGTCCGCCTGGGATGCTTTTGATCGCATCCGTCTGAATTAGAAATCCGAAGCACGAAATCCGAAACAAATTCAAATGATCAAATCACGAAATCAAAAACCTTGGTTGGTTTCTCATACCAATTGCCGAGTGAAGATCGCAGCTCGTCGCTCGCTCGGTTCACGTCTCGGCATGCTTTTTGGCTTCATCAACGTGTGTCTTTTCCGCCGCAATTGGTATCAGTCGTTGTCGAAGAGTGTTTGGAACATTTTGTTTTGACTTTGGAGATTGTTTCGGATTTCGAGATTCAAATTTCGGACAGGCAAAGGGCAAAGATATGAAAAACAATAACCCACTAATTCGCCTTGAAGGCGTCACCAAGGTGTTCTACACGGAGGAAGTGGAAACCCATGCTTTGTCGGGCATTCACTTAGAGGTCAACCGGGGAGAATTTCTCTCGGTCGCGGGTCCTTCAGGCTGTGGGAAATCCACGTTGTTGTCGCTCATCGGTCTGCTCGATTCGCCAACCGAGGGAGAATACTGGCTCAACGGCCGACCCGTTGCCACGCTGTCGGCATCGGAGCGGACACGGATTCGTAATCGGGAGATCGGGTTCATCTTCCAGGCGTTCAATCTGATCGGCGACCTGACGGTGTACGAAAACGTGGAGCTGCCGCTGACGTATCGGAGAATACCTGCTGGTGAGCGGAAGAAGCGCGTTCAGGAGGCGTTGGAGCGCGTGGGCATGGCGCATCGGATGAGGCACTATCCGTCGCAACTGTCAGGCGGCCAGCAGCAGCGCGTCGCCGTGGCGCGGGCCGTGGTGGGTCAGCCGTCAATTCTGCTCGCCGATGAGCCGACGGGCAACCTGGATTCGACCAATGGAGAAGCCGTCATGGAGCTGTTGCGGCAGTTACACCGTGACGGCGCAACAATCTGTATGGTCACGCACGATCCGCGCTACGCCCGCTATGCCGAGCGCACGGTGCATCTGTTCGACGGACGCATTGTGGAAGAGGAGGAAGCCGCCCGCCGAGCGCACGAAGAAGAGCTTAAGCGAAGCGGCTTTGAGTTGGCATGATCGTGCTGCCTAACACCCTCTGTGACACTCCGGGTCAGGCATTATCGCTTGTCTCTGGGTATGCGTCGTCGTTGCTTGAGAAAACGGGGTCCAATCGGGATAGCAGTAACCCTCATGCAGCAGGCGAGGAGGTTGGATGATGAGGGGAATGAGATTGCAACCACTCATCGAAAGCGAGCAGGGCCTGAAGTTCGCCTTCGTCTCGCAGGCGAGTCAGAAACTCCGTCAGTACCCGACTGGTCAAAAGCGGCAGCGCCTGACTCTGCGCCGAAACCTCATAGCCCTCCCCGCGGAGCAGGTAGATCGTCACCTCCTTCCCATCGTAGCGCCAAACTTCCGGCACACCCAATGCCGCATAGATCGGCAGCTTGAACGTGGAATCGTGATGCACATCAATCTCCACAGCAATGTCCGGCGGCGGGTCCACCTCGAAGTTCAGCTCCAGCCGGGCGCCCAGCAGGTCGGCG